>NZ_JBPQTV010000331.1:0-7174 GCF_051386515.1 Streptomyces sp. URMC 123
GTTCGGGGAGCCCGCGCAGGTGGAGGCCGTGCTGCAGGCGCCGGGCCCGAGGCGCCGGGAGGGGTCAGTCGCGGGCCAGCCAGAAGCGGGCGCGGAGGCCCGGGCGTTCGTCCGCGGCCACGGACGCCGCGCCGTCGGTGACCGTTTCGTAGACCGCGAGGATGTCCGCGCCCACCGTCGACCAGTCGAAGCGCCGCACGTGCTCGCGGCCCCGTTCGCTCAGGCCGGCGCGGCCCGCGTCGTCGTCGAGCAGCCGCACCGCCGCCGCGGCGAGCGCCTTCGCGTCGCCGACCGGGAACAGCTCCCCCGCCGAGCCGCCGTCGAGGACCTGCGCGAACGCGTCCAGGTCGCTGGCCAGCACCGGCGCGCCCGCCGACATCGCCTCGACGAGGATGATGCCGAAGCTCTCGCCTCCCGTGTTGGGCGCGACGTACAGGTCGACGCTGCGCAGCAGCCGCGCCTTGTCCTCGTCGCTGACCATGCCGAGGAACTCCACCCGGGCGCGCACCTCGGCGGGCAGGCCCGCGAGGGCCTCCTCCTCGTCGCCGCGGCCGGCGACCAGCAGCCGGGTCTCCGGCCGCCGGGCGAGGATCTCCGGCAGGGCGCGCATCAGCACCGGCAGCCCCTTGCGGGGCTCGTCGATGCGGCCGATGAAGCCGATCGTGCGGGCCGGCCCGCCGCCGGGCGGGCTCGCGCCGCGCCACTCGTCCCGGGGCTCGGCGCGGGCGAAGAAGTCGACGTCCACCCCGTTGGGGATGACCACGGCGTCCCCCCCGAGGTGCTCGACGAGCGTGCGCCGGGCGTACTCGCTGACCGCGATCCGCGCGCTGATCTTCTCCAGGGCCGGCTGGAGGATCGGATAGGCCGCGATCATCGCGCGGGAGCGCGGATTGGACGTGTGGAAGGTGGCCACGATGGGCCCCTGCGCTGTCCAGCAGGACAGCAGGGCGAGCGAGGGCGTGGTGGGCTCGTGGATGTGGAGGACGTCGAAGTCGCCGTCGTGGACCCAGCGGCGCACCCGCGCGGCGGAGAGGAAGCCGAAGTTCAGCCGGGCCACGGAGCCGTTGTAGGGCACCGGGACGGCGCGCCCCGCGGAGACGACGTACGGCGGCAGGGGCGTCTCGTCGTCCGCCGGTGCCAGCACCGACACCTCGTGGCCGAGCCGGATCAGATGCTCGGCGAGATCGCGGATGTGGAACTGGACCCCGCCGGGCACGTCCCAGGAGTACGGGCAGACGATGCCGATTCTCACGGGCGCTCCAGATCGGCGGGCGGCCGCTCCAGATCGGCGAGCCACAGGCGCTGGAGCATGTGCCAGTCCTCGGGGTGCTCGGCGATCCCCGCCTCGAACACGGCGGCGAGGGACTGCGTCATCGCCGCGGTCCGCTCGGCGCGCGTGCCGCCCTCGGGCACCTCCACCGGCGGGTGGACGCGCCCCCGCATCATCGAGGGGCCGTCGTACCAGAGGGTGACCGGCAGCAGCCGCGCGCCGGTCTGCTGGGCGAGCAGCGCCGGCCCCGCGGGCATCCGGGTGGGCTCCCCGAAGAGGTCCACCCGCACCCCGGAGTCGGACAGGTCGCGGTCGGCGACCAGGCACACCAGCCCGCCGGCGCGCAGCCGCCGGGCGAGCGCCCCGAACGCGCTGCCGCCGGTGTGCGGCAGGACCTCCATGCCCAGGCCCTCGCGGTAGGCGACGAACCGGTCGTAGAGCGTCTCGGGCCGCAGCCGCTCGGCCACCGTCGTGAACGGCACGCCGAGGTGCGTGGTGACCCAGGCGCCCGCCAGGTCCCAGTTGGCCAGGTGCGGCAGGGCGAGGATCACGCCCTTGCCCGCGGCGAGGCCCTCCTCGAGGATGTGCAGGTCCTTGGGCTCGAAGCCGTCCCGGACGCGCTCGGCGCTCCAGGCCGGCAGCCGGAAGGACTCCATCCAGTAGCGCATGTAGGAGCGCATCCCGGCGCGGGAGAGCTCCGCCAGCCGCTCCGGGGTGGTGTCCGGCACGACCCGGGCCAGATTGGACTCCAGCCGCAGCACGCCCTTGCCCCGCCGCTTCCAGGCGGTGTCCGCGATGCCGCGCCCCAGGGCGGCGGCCACCGGCTCGGGCAGCCGCTTGACCGCGCCCCAGCCCGCGCCGTACAGCGCGTCGGTGATCCGGTCCCTCATGGCCCCTCGCTCCTCTGCCCGCCCGGGCCGGCCTCGGCGGCGGTCACGGCGTCCGCCTCCGCCGCCTCCCGGCGGACGGTCACCACCCGCTGCCCCAGGGTGACCAGGCTGCCGACCGCGACGATCCACAGCGCGACGGGCAGCAGGTGCTCGATGTACGGCACGCCGAACCCGTGCAGCCCCGCGAGGCCCGCCGCGACCAGCGAGATCACCAGCCGTTCGGCGCGCTCGACCAGTCCGTTCACCGCGACCGGCAGTCCGATGCTCTCACCGCGGGCCTTGGTGTACGACACCACCTGGCCGCTCGCCAGACAGAAGAGGGCGACGGCGCAGAGCGTGAGGGAGTCCCCGCGGCCGGCGTACCAGAGCGCCAGCCCGCCGAAGATCGCCGCGTCGGCGACCCGGTCCAGGGTGGAGTCCAGGAACGCGCCCCAGCGGCTGGACCGGCCCGACTGGCGGGCCATGTTCCCGTCCACCAGGTCGGAGAAGACGAACAGGGTGATCACGACCGTGCCCCAGAAGAACTCTCCCTGGGGGAAGAAGACCAGCGCACCGGCCATCACACCGGCGGTCCCCACCAGCGTCACCGCGTCGGGGCTGACCCCCAGACGCAGCAGCAGAGCGGCAAACGGTGTGAGAACACGCGTGAAAAACGCACGCGCGTACTTGTTCAGCATGGCCTTCCCGACGGTCGGTGGGCCGCGCGGCCCCATCGGCCACCGGCGGGCCCATCGTAGCCAGCGGTCGCGGCCCCGAAACGGTGGGCACCCGGCCACCGCCATCCGCGTACGACGTATGGACGCATGGTGACCGCGGTGGAAAGCTCGAAGAACGCAAGCGATCCCGAAGAACGCAGCAGGTGCAGACCGGGAGGCGAGGCACGTGGGACACACAGCCGACAGGGCACACCCCGGAGCCGCCGGCAGGGCAGCGACGGCCGACCGGCCCTCTTCCGTACGGAATGTGGTGCTGGTCGGCCACAGCGGTTCGGGCAAGACCACCCTGGCCGAGGCGCTCGCCTTCACCGCGGGAGCGGTGACCCGGGCGGGCCGGGTGGAGGACGGCACCACGCTCTCCGACCACGACGAGATCGAACACCGGCAACAGCGCTCCGTACAGCTCTCGCTGGTCCCCGTCGAATGGGGCGGCATCAAGATCAATCTGTTGGACACCCCGGGCTACGCCGACTTCGTCGGGGAGCTGAGGGCCGGTCTGCGAGCCGCGGACGCGGCCCTCTTCGTCGTTTCGGCCTCCCAGGACGCCGAGGGCATCGCCGGGGCCACCCGCATGGTGTGGGAGGAGTGCGCGGCCGTCGGCATGCCGCGCGCCCTGGTGGTGACCCACCTGGAGTCGGCGCGCGGCGACTTCGAGGGCATGACCAAGGTCTGCGCCCAGGCGTTCGGCGGTGACGACCCCGACGCCGTGCTGCCGCTCTACCTGCCGCTCCACGGCGCCCCGGCGGCGGACGGGCACGCGCCCGTCACCGGACTGATCGGCCTGCTCTCGCAGCGGGTGTTCGACTACTCCTCCGGTGAGCGCGCGGAGCGCGCGCCCGACCCGGAACACCTCCCCCTCATCGAGGAGGCCCGCGCCCGGCTCATCGAGGGAATCATCTCCGAGAGCGAGGACGAGACCCTCATGGACCGCTATCTCGGCGGCGAGGAGGTGGACGTCAAGACGCTGATCGAGGACCTGGAGCGGGCCGTGGCCCGCGGCGCCTTCCACCCCGTGCTGGCCGCGGCCCCGGCCGCCGACGGCGCCCGCCAGGGCCTGGGCACCGTGGAGCTGCTGGAGCTGATCACCGGCGGCTTCCCCACCCCCCTGGAGCGGGAGGTGCCCGTCGTCACCACCCCGCAGGGCGCGCCCCGGCCCGCGCTGAGCTGCGACCCCGACGGGCCGCTGGCCGCCGAGGTGGTCAAGACCTCCTCCGACCCGTACGTCGGCCGGATCAGCCTGGTGCGGGTGTTCTCCGGCACGCTGCGCCCGGACGAGACGGTGCACGTCTCCGGGCACGGGCTGGCCGACCGGGGGCACGAGGACCACGACGTCGACGAGCGGATCGGCGCCCTCTCGGTGCCGTTCGGCAAGCAGCAGCGCTCGCTGTCCAAGGCCATCGCGGGGGACCTCGCCTGTGTGGCGAAGCTGAGCCGCGCGGAGACGGGGGACACCCTCTCCGCCAAGGACGCGCCGCTGCTGATGGAGCCGTGGGTGATGCCCGACCCGCTGCTGCCGGTCGCCATCCAGGCGCACAGCAAGGCCGACGAGGACAAGCTCTCCCAGGGCCTGGCGCGGCTCGTGGCCGAGGACCCGACGATGCGGCTGGAGCAGAACCAGGACACCCACCAGGTGGTCCTGTGGTGCCTGGGCGAGGCGCACCGGGACGTGGCGCTGGAGCGGCTGCGCAGCCGGTACGGGGTGCAGGTGGACACCGTGCCGCACAAGGTGTCGCTGCGCGAGACCTTCGGCGCGAAGGCGGCCGGGCGCGGCCGGCACGTCAAGCAGTCCGGCGGGCACGGGCAGTACGCCATCTGCGAGATCGAGGTGGAGCCGCTGCCCGCGGGCTCGGGCATCGAGTTCGTCGACAAGGTCGTCGGCGGCGCGGTCCCCCGGCAGTTCATCCCCTCGGTGGAAAAGGGTGTGCGGGCCCAGGCCGCGCGCGGGGTGGCCGCCGGCTACCCCCTGGTGGACGTGCGGGTGACGCTGCTCGACGGCAAGGCGCACTCGGTGGACTCCTCCGACGCCGCCTTCCAGACGGCCGGCGCGCTGGCGCTGCGGGAGGCCGCCGCCGGCGCCCGCATCCACCTGCTGGAGCCGGTCGCCGAACTCCAGGTGCTGGTCCTGGACGAGTACGTCGGGCCGGTGATGAGCGATCTCTCGGGCCGCCGCGGGCGGGTCGTGGGCACCGAACAGGCCGGCCCCGGGCGGACGCTCGTACGGGCCGAGGTGCCGGAGATCGAGATCGGCCGGTACGCGGTGGACCTGCGGTCGCTCTCCCACGGCACGGGCCGGTTCGGCCGGTCGTACGCGCGGCACGAGCCGATGCCGCCGCAGATCGCGGAGAAGGTGCGGGAGCAGGCGGCGCACCCCTGAGATCCGCCCGTGTCCGGCCCGGGGGCCGGGGCGCGCTCCGGCGTGCTCCGGCCACCGCGCCGGGGCCCCTGACGCGCACCGCGCCCTGCGGATAGGCTGAGCCCGCAGCTCAGCAGGTGTGATCCGAGCGGCAGTTGGGAACAGGCCGCAGGAGCGGACGACGCGGCGTTGGGGGCGGCAGTGGCAAACGGGTTCGACTTCAGTCCGGGCGCTCAGGTCCCGCTCTCCGGCTCCGCCGGACAGACGGCGGCCACCAGCGCCCTGGCCTCGGCGGCCTACCGCGACGGCCCCGTGACCGACCTGCTGAAGGCCAACTCGGACGACTATCAGGCCACCGTCTCCGCGCCCCGGCTGTCGCTGCTGGAGCCCAACTTCGGCGAGGCGTTCTCCCGCGCCGTGCAGAACCGCATGCTCGGCGGCGCCCGGGCCGCCCTGATCCAGTCGTTCGGCGTCGACGCCCAGGTGGTCGTCGAGCACTGCCTGGCCGCCAACCGCATCCGCAAGGAGCGCGACACCCGCCTCACCGTGGTGATGCTGGTCTTCGGCGTGCTGTTCCTGCCCGGGGTGCTGCTCTGGCTGGGCGCCTTCCAGCTCCGCCGCTCCCTCGCCGGGGCACAGAACAAGCGCGCCGGAGCGCTCGGCATGGCCCTGCTGCTCGCGGTGGGCGTGCTCGCCGTGATCTTCCTCGTCAAGATGCCGCTGACCGGCGTGCTCGGCATATATCTGCGCCTGATGCTGGTGGCGCCCGTGGTCGGCTGGTTCTGGGCCAAGCGGATCGCCGAGCGCACGGCGCACGATCTGCGCTCCCGCTGGGACGGGCTGCTGTCCGGCGGCGGCGTGGGCGCGAAGGTCCCCGAGGCGGTGCCGCAGAACCCGGGCGACGCCGCCGCGGAGCGGCTGCGCCAGGGCCTGGCCCGGCTCACCGCCGAGCAGCAGAGCAACCTCGTCTTCTACGCCGGGCCCAAGGGAATACTGGGCATGGGCACCCGCTGGGGCAGCTGGCACCTGGCCGAGGAGCTCGTCTCCCGCGACCCGGCCAAGGAGATCAACCCCTTCCGCAGCTGGGACGTCGTACGCGCCATCCACGACCAGCTGCGGCTGCTGGAGCGCGGCCCGCTGCACACCGGCGGCTTCCCCACGCCCTCCGTCACCCACTGGGTGGTGGCCCCCGTCGGCGAGGGCGCCAAGGAGGTCTCCCGGCCGAGCAGCACCGACACCGACGGCTATCGGATCAAGGGCGCCGAGATACAGCGCATCTGCAACGAGCAGCAGTTCGGCAGCGGCAACCGGCACTACCTCGGGGTGCAGTTCGTGCTCTGGGACGGCCAGCTGGTGATCACCCTGATGGTGACGGTGACCGTGCTCCACCACACCCTGCGGATCGAGGTCACCGGCCATGCGCTGGGCCCGGTGCACGGGCTGTTCACGACGAAGCCGGCGCCCAAGACCAAGGAGGTCTCCAAGAGCGTCAAGTTCTGGCAGACCAAGACGGTCAGGCTGCCGCTGGTGGACGCCAAGGAGGTCGTACGGCTCGCCGCGCGCGCCCCGCTGACCTGGTTCCCGCCGGTCCTGGACCACCTGGGGGGCAAGCTCACCCTGCCCGAGCCGTTCGGGCTGCGGCACGCCTGGGCGGACAAGCCGTGGCGGCACCGCTTCATGGCCGACGACGCGCTGCGGGCGGCGACCCCGGTGCTGCGGGTGGTGCACCAGGCGGCGCTGCGGGTACTGGCGGAGAACGGCGTGGACACGGAGCGGTTCGGCACCCGGGCGACGTTCCTCAGTGGGGCGGTGCAGGCGCCGGTGCCGGGGACGGCGGACGTCTACAACGCGTAGCCGCGCGGGCGGGGTGCGGGGCGAGGTGGACGCCTCGTCCGACCGGATGCAGAAGAAGATCCGCAACGCGCAGAAGTCCAAGGTGCCGTTC
>NZ_JBPQTV010000332.1:0-7159 GCF_051386515.1 Streptomyces sp. URMC 123
CGCCCCCACCACGTACCCCTCGCCCCGTGGCTCGGTGGGCACCGGGCGCGGTCGGGGGCAGCTACATCGTCACCCTCAAGTCGGGCGCGGGCGGAGTCGACGCCTCCGCCGCCGCGGGCCGGGACCTCCTCCGGTCCTACGGGGCGAAAATGAGCCACCTCTACGGGGCGGCGCTCAACGGCTTCGCCATCACGGCCCGGCCGGAGCAGGCCGCGCGGCTCGCGGCCGACCCTCGGGTGGCCTCCGTGACCCAGGACTCCGCCGTGGCGGTGGAGGGCCGCGCCGCCGACAGCACGCCCACCGCCTCCTGGGGGCTGGACCGGATAGACCAGCGCGACCTGCCGCTGGACGGGGCGTACCGGGGCGAGCGGGGCGAGGGCGCCGGGGTCCGGGTGCACATCATCGACACCGGTATCCGCGCGGACCACCAGGAGTTCGGCGGCCGGGCGAGCAGCGGCTGGGACTTCGTCGACAACGACGCGGAGGCGGAGGACGGCAACGGGCACGGCACCCATGTGGCGGGCGTCGTCGCGGGGGCGAGCCGCGGGGTGGCCAAGGGGGCGGAGGTGGTGGCGGTGCGGGTGCTGGACGACGAGGGCGCCGGCACCGCGGCCCAGGTGATCGCGGGCGTGGACTGGGTGACCCGGCACGCCCGGAAGCCGGCCGTGGCCAACCTCAGCCTGAGCGGCCCGCCCAACGCGCAGCTGGACACGGCGATCCGCAACGCGGTCGCGGCCGGGGTCACCTTCACCGTGGCGGCGGGCAACGAGGGCCGAGCGGCCGGTGAGCACTCCCCCGGGCGGGTCCGCGAGGCGCTGACGGTGGCCGCGACCGACCGGGCCGACCGCAGGCCGCGGTTCGCCAACTGGGGCGCCTCGGTCGATCTCTTCGCACCGGGTGTGGACATCACCTCCGCGTGGAACACGTCCACCACGGCGGAGCACGCCCTCTCCGGCACGTCGATGGCGGCCCCGCACGCGGCCGGCGCGGCGGCGCTCCACCTCGCCCGCCATCCGACGGCCACCCCGGCCGAGGTCTGCCGGGCGCTGATCGCCGGGGCCGGCGAGGGCCGGGTCCGCGGGGCGGGGCAGGGGTCGCCGAACCGGCTGCTGCTGGTGGGAGATCGCGCCGGGACCCCGCGTACCGGGGGCTGACGCGGCACCGCTGAGAGCGCTGACGCACCACCACGCGGCACCACCGCACAGCACCGCCGCACAGCACCGCCACGCGGCACCGCGCGGCACCGCTGAGAGCACTGACGCACCACCGCACAGCACCACGACGAGCCGACGAGCCGACGAGCTGGGGAGCGCCATGGCACCGGACCGGACCCGCCCGCCGAGCGGGTCCGGTTCGCGTTTTCCCGGCTACGCCCCGGTAGGGACGCGGTGGCCGGATTGCGCTCCCCCTTCGCGTGGGCAGGCTCCTCCGGTACCCCGTACGGCACCCCCCGGGGCACCCACGCCCCCTCGACGGGACCCCGAGGGAAACCCCCGGCGGGACAAACCCGGCGGGACAACCAGAGAGACACAGTCACCCACCTGAGTGAACGCGGACAGGAGCGCCCATGCCCGCAACCGGCCAGTCGTCAATGGAGCGGATACAAAGAGCGGAAGCCACAACCGTGCCCCGACCCGCAACGCCCCCAGGTGATCCCATGATCGGTCGCATTCCCGTGCTGGACGTCCGCCCGCTCGTCGACTGCGGGCGTCGGCCGGCCAAGGCGGTGGTCGGTGAGAGCTTCCAGGTCAGCGCCACCGTCTTCCGGGAGGGCCATGACGCCGTGGCCGCCAATGTCGTCCTGCGCGACCCCGCCGGGCGGTGCGGGCCCTGGACCCCGATGCGCGAACTGGCCCCCGGCACCGACCGCTGGGGCGCCGAGGTCACCCCGGACGCCGAGGGCCGCTGGACGTACACCGTGGAGGCCTGGGGCGACCCGGTGACCACCTGGCGCCACCACGCCGGGATCAAGATCCCGGCCGGGATCGACACCGATCTGGTGCTCGCGGAGGGCGCCGAACTGCACGAGCGGGCGGCCTCCGGGGTGCCCAAGGCGGAGGGCCGGGAGGCCGTGCTGCGCGCGGTCGACGCGCTGCGCGACGAGCGGCGCCCGCCCGCCGCCCGGCTGGCCGCCGCGCTGGCCCCGGAGGTCGTGGCGGTCCTCGACCGCCATCCGCTGCGCGAGCTGGTGACCGCCTCCCGCCCGATGCAGCTCCAGGTGGAGCGGGAGCGGGCGCTGTTCGGCTCCTGGTACGAGTTCTTCCCGCGCTCCGAGGGCGCGGTGCTCGACTCCCGGGGCGGCCCGCCGGTCTCCGGCACCCTGCGCACCGCGGCGGACCGGCTGCCGGCGGTGGCCGCGATGGGCTTCGACGTGGTCTATCTGCCGCCCGTCCACCCGATCGGCACCGCCTTCCGGAAGGGCCCGAACAACGCGCTGTCGGCCGGGCCGTACGACGTGGGCTCGCCCTGGGCCATCGGCTCCCCCGCGGGCGGCCACGACGCCGTCCACCCCGACCTCGGCACGATCGAGGACTTCGACCACTTCGTGGCGGTGGCGCGGGGCCTGCGGATGGAGGTCGCCCTGGACTTCGCCCTCCAGTGCTCGCCGGACCACCCCTGGGTCACCGAGCACCCGGAGTGGTTCCACCACCGCGCCGACGGCAGCATCGCCCACGCCGAGAACCCGCCCAAGAAGTACCAGGACATCTATCCGATCGCCTTCGACCGGGACTTCGCCGGTATCGTCCGGGAGACCCTGCGGGTGCTGCGGTTCTGGATGGACCACGGGGTGCGGATCTTCCGGGTCGACAATCCGCACACAAAGCCGGTGTCCTTCTGGGAGAAGGTGATCGGCGAGATCAACCGCACCGACCCCGACGTGGTGTTCCTCGCCGAGGCCTTCACCCGCCCGGCGATGATGCACACCCTGGCGATGATCGGCTTCCAGCAGTCGTACACCTACTTCACCTGGCGCAACGGCAAGCGGGAGCTGACCGACTACCTCACCGAGCTGTCCGGGGACGCCGCCGCCTACATGCGGCCCAACTTCTTCGTCAACACGCCGGACATCCTGCACGCCTATCTCCAGGAGGGCGGCCGGCCCGCCTTCGAGGTGCGGGCCGTGCTCGCCGCCACCCTCTCGCCCACCTGGGGCGTCTACTCCGGGTTCGAACTGTGCGAGAACACCCCGGTGCGGCCCGGCAGCGAGGAGTACCTCGACTCCGAGAAGTACCAGCTGCGGCCGCGGGACTGGGCCGGCGCCGAGCAGAGCGGCCGCTCCATCGCCCCGCTGATCACCACGCTCAACCGGCTGCGGCGGCGCCACCCGGCGCTGCGCCGGCTGCGCAATCTGCGCTTCCACCACGCGGACGACGACGCGGTGCTGGTGTACTCCAAGCGCGCCCCGTACGGCATCGGGCCGGCCGCCCCGGGCGCCGCCTCCGACGTCGTGCTCACCGTCGTCAACCTGGACCCCCACCACACCCACGAGGCGACGGTGTCGTTGGACATGCCGGAACTCGGCCTCGACTGGCACGAGACCGTCCCGGTGCGCGACGAGCTCACCGGCGAGACCTACTACTGGGGCAGGGACAACTACGTGCGCCTCGAGCCGGGCGTCGCACCCGCGCATGTGCTGACCCTGCGACCGTCCTCACCGATCGGAGGGTCACCCACAACATGATCGTCAATGAACCCGTCCACGACACCTTCGAGGACACGCCCGCCAAGGACCGCGATCCCCAGTGGTTCAAGCGGGCCGTCTTCTACGAGGTCCTGGTGCGGTCCTTCCAGGACAGCAACGGCGACGGCATCGGCGACCTCAAGGGCCTCACCGCCAAGCTCGACTACCTCCAGTGGCTGGGGGTCGACTGCCTCTGGCTGCCGCCGTTCTTCGCCTCGCCCCTGCGCGACGGAGGCTATGACGTCTCCGACTACACCGCGGTCCTCCCCGAGTTCGGGGACCTGGCCGACTTCGTCGAGTTCGTCGACGCCGCCCACCAGCGCGGCATGCGAGTGATCATCGACTTCGTGATGAACCACACCAGCGACCAGCACGAGTGGTTCCAGCAGTCGCGCGCCGACCCCGAGGGCCCGTACGGCGACTACTACGTCTGGGCCGACGACGACAAGCAGTACCAGGACGCCCGGATCATCTTCGTCGACACGGAGACCTCCAACTGGACGTTCGACCCGGTGCGCAAGCAGTACTACTGGCACCGCTTCTTCTCCCACCAGCCGGATCTCAACTACGAGAACCCGGCCGTGCAGGAGGAGATCCTGGCCGCCCTGCGGTTCTGGCTGGACCTGGGCATCGACGGCTTCCGGCTGGACGCCGTCCCCTATCTCTACGCGCAGGAGGGCACCAACTGCGAGAACCTGCCCCAGACCCATCAGTTCCTCAAGCGGGTCAGGGCCGAGATCGACACCCACTACCCGGACACCGTGCTGCTCGCCGAGGCCAACCAGTGGCCCGAGGACGTCGTCGACTACTTCGGCGACTTCGCCAAGGGCGGCGACGAGTGCCACATGGCGTTCCACTTCCCGGTGATGCCGCGCATCTTCATGGCGGTCCGCCGCGAGTCCCGCTACCCCGTGTCGGAGATCCTCGCCAAGACCCCCGCGATCCCCTCCAACTGCCAGTGGGGCGTCTTCCTCCGCAACCACGACGAGCTGACCCTCGAAATGGTCACGGACGAAGAGCGCGACTACATGTACGCGGAGTACGCCAAGGACCCCCGGATGCGCGCCAACATCGGCATCCGGCGGCGGCTGGCCCCGCTGCTCGACAACGACCGCAACCAGATCGAGCTCTTCACCGCGCTGCTGCTCTCCCTCCCCGGCTCCCCGATCCTCTACTACGGGGACGAGATCGGCATGGGCGACAACATCTGGCTCGGGGACCGGGACGCCGTGCGCACCCCCATGCAGTGGACCCCGGACCGCAACGCCGGGTTCTCCTCCTGCGACCCGGGGCGGCTGTACCTGCCGACCATCATGGACCCGGTCTACGGCTACCAGGTCACCAATGTCGAGGCGTCCATGAGCAGCCCCTCGTCGCTGCTGCACTGGACCCGGCGGATGATCGAGATCCGTAAGCAGAACCCCGCCTTCGGCCTGGGCTCGTTCACCGAGCTGCCCTCCAGCAACCCCGCCGTGCTCGCGTTCCTCCGCGAGGTCCGGCTGCCCGGCCAGAGCGACGACGACCTCGTCCTCTGCGTGAACAACTTCTCGCGCTTCGCACAGCCGACCGAGCTGGATCTGCAGGCGTTCAACGGCCGCCACCCGGTCGAGCTGATCGGTGGCGTGCGCTTTCCCGCCATCGGCGAGTGGCCCTATCTGCTCACCCTCGCCGGGCACGGCTTCTACTGGTTCCGGCTCCGTCGCGCCGGCTCGGCCACCAGCTGAGCGACCGACGGGGCGCCCAGGGCGAGCGACCGACCCACCCGGTTTTCCCCGCCCGGCCCTGGGCAGCCTCACCAGTATCCTCCGGGGCCCGCACACCGGCCCGGTACCGCACCGCGGGCGCGACCCTCGCGTAGCCCGATCGACTTACCTGTACGGACGATCCTCACCCGACACGTCCCGCACCGCCGGACAGCCATTGCCCCCATCCGGGACACTCTGCCCATTCCGCGGTGTGCCCCGGGAAAGGACGCGACGCCATGTCGGACGGCTTCACCCGCGCTAACCCGACCCGTGCGACGACCCCCTCGCCCCTCCCGCCGCCGGCCCGGCCGGGCTCCGCACCCGACCCGCTGCCCTCGCTGGTGCCGCTGCTGCTCGAATGGCTGCCCCGGCAGCGCTGGTTCGCCGGCAAGGGCACGGCGCTCGACGGCCTCACCCCGGTCGCCACCACCGAGCTGCTGCCCTGCCCGGCGAACGGCGCCGCGCCCGGCCTGCTCCATCTGCTCGTCCAGGTCCGGCGGCCGGGCGTGCCCGAGGGGCACGGGCAACCGCGGCCGCACGCCCACGCGCCCCGGCCGGCGGAGCCCGCCGACTGCTACCAACTGCTGCTCGGGGTGCGCGCGGCGCTGCCGCCCCCGCTGGCCCCGGCGCTGATCGGCCGCCCGGCGGACGGCCCGCTGGGGGGCCTGGCCGTCTACGAGGCGCTGCACGACGCCCGGCTCACCGCCGTCCTGCTGGAGCGGCTGCGGGTGCCCGGCCGGCTCGGGGCGCTGCGCTTCACCCGGGAGCCGGGCGCGGCCATCCCCGGCGGGCTGGTGCCCCGCCCGCTCGGCGCCGAGCAGTCCAACTCCTCGGTGGTCTACGGCGACTCCCGCATTCTGAAGATCTTCCGCCGGGTCGGCCGGGGCATCAACCCGGACCTGGAACTGCCGCTGGCGCTGGCCCGGACCGGCTGCGACCGGGTGCCGCCGCCCACCGCCTGGTTCGAGGCCGAGCCGCCCGGCGGGGCACTCGGCGACGAGCCGCTCACCCTCGGCATCCTCCAGCCCTTCCTGCCCGGCTCCGCCGACGGCTGGCGGCTCGCCCTCGACGCCCTGGCCTCCGGCGCCGACTTCGCCGGACAGGCGCGTGACCTGGGGCGGGCGACGGCCGAGGTGCACACCGCGCTGGCCCGCGCGCTGCCCACGGCCGAGCTGCGCGGCCCGCAGCTGGCGGCCATCGCGGCCGGGATGGCCGAGCGGCTGGCGGCGGCCGCCGAGGCGGTGCCCGCGCTGCGGCCCTACCGGGGCGCGCTGCACGCGGTCTTCGACGAGGTGGCCGGCCTGGGGCGGGCCGGGCGCGCCTTCCGGGCCCAGCGGACCCACGGCGACCTCCATCTGGGCCAGGCGCTGCGCACCGGCGACGGCCACTGGACGCTCATCGACTTCGAGGGCGAGCCGGCCCGGCCCATGGCCGAGCGGCGCCGCCCCCACCCGGTGGCCCGGGACATCGCGGGCATGCTGCGCTCCTTCGACTACGCGGCCCGCGCCCACCGGCCGGCGGCCGGGGAGGGCGAGGAGCGGGCGCGCGCCTGGGCGCGGCGCGGCCGGGCGGCCTACTGCGACGGCTACGCGGAGGCGGCGGGCGCCGATCCGCGCGAGGACGCGGCGCTGCTGCGCGCGTACGAGACGGACAAGGCGGTCTACGAGGTGCTGTACGAGGCACGGCACCGCCCGGACTGGCTCCCGGTGCCCCTGGCGGCGGTCCGGCGGCT
>NZ_JBPQTV010000333.1:0-7151 GCF_051386515.1 Streptomyces sp. URMC 123
CGGCCGCCCAGGCCGGCTGAGCCGATACCCCCGGGGCAGTGAGCGGTGCCCTCCGGGCCTCGGGCCTTGAGGCACGGCATCCGCCGGGCCGTCGCTCGACCGTCACCGATGGGCCGAGCGGCGACCACGGCTCAGGCGGCGGCCGTACGCTCGGAGGCAGCGGACG
This sequence comes from Streptomyces sp. URMC 123, assembly GCF_051386515.1. Lineage (NCBI taxonomy): Bacteria > Bacillati > Actinomycetota > Actinomycetes > Kitasatosporales > Streptomycetaceae > Streptomyces > Streptomyces sp. URMC 123. The sequence continues at coordinate 167 of NZ_JBPQTV010000333.1, forward strand.
GCAGGCAGCGGACGGCGGACGCCGGACAGCGCGCGCCGGGGCGTGCGGCGTCACGTGGCGCGCGAACGGCGGCGGCCGGTCCGGGTCCGGCGGACGGGAGTCGGGAGGCGCACGTGCCGGTGGAGATCACCTGGTGGGGGCACGCCACCGCGACGGTGGTGGACTCGGGGGTGCGGGTGCTCACGGACCCGCTGCTGGTGCGGCGGCTGGCCCATCTGCGCCGCCGGCGGGGCGCCCTGCCGCCGCCCGAGGCCGCCGTCGCGGACCTCGTCCTGGTCTCGCACCTCCACGCCGACCACCTCCATCCGCGGTCGCTGGCCCTGTTGGCGCCCGGCACCCGGCTGCTCGTGCCGCGCGGCGCGGTCCGGGCGGTGCCGGGGCTGCGGCGGATCGCGGCGAAGGGGGTGCGGCTCACGGAGGTGGTGCCGGGTGACGAGGTCCGCTGCGGCCCGGTGGTCGTGCGGGCGGTGCCCGCGGCGCACGACGGCCGCCGACTGCCGTACGGGCCCCGGCGCGCGCCGGCGCTCGGCTATGTGGTGCGCGGCGAGGCCACCACGTACTTCGCGGGCGACACGGGCCTGTTCGACGGCATGGCGGCGGCGGTCGGCCCCTGCGACGTGGCGCTGCTGCCGGTGGGCGGCTGGGGGCCGTATCTGGGGCCGGGGCACCTGGACGCGGGGCGGGCGGCGCGCGCCCTGGCCCGGCTGGCGCCGCGCCGGGCCGTGCCCGTGCACTACGGGACGTACTGGCCGATCGGCCTGGACGCGGTCCGTCCGCACGAGTTCCACGCGCCGGGCGAGGAGTTCGTGCGGCACGCGGCCCGGCTGGCGCCGGAGGTGGCGGTGGACCTGCTGGACCACGGCCAGTCGGTGCGGCTGGAGCCGGCCAGGTGATCCCCGAGGTCGTGGCCGGACTGGCGCCGGGGTCCACCCAGCAGGTGGTGGGCTATCCGTCGCTGTTCCTGCTGGTGGCGGCGGGAGCGTTGGTGCCGGTGGTGCCGACCGGGGCGGTGGTCGGCTCGGCGGCGGTCGTGGCGCTCCACCAGCCGTCGCCGTGGGCCCAGCCGGCGGTCTTCCTGGTGGCGGCCGGCGCGGCGTTCGTGGGCGACCTCGCGCTGTACGGGCTGGGGCGGCGCGGGCTGAACGGGCCGCGCGGCGCCGGACGGGGCCGGGACGGGGGTGGGCGCGGGGGCGGGAAGCGGCTGGCGCGGCTGCGCGAGCGCGTGGCCCCGGAGCGGCTGGAGTCCGCGCGGCGCGCCCTGGACGAGCACGGGGTGACGGTGCTGGTGCTCTCCCGGCTGGTGCCGGGCGGGCGGGTCCCCGTGATGCTGGCGTGTCTGCTGGGCGGGATGACGCCGCGGCGCTTCGCCCGCGGGGACGCGCCGGCGTGCCTGGCGTGGGCGGGCACGTACCAGCTCGTCGGCGTCCTGGGCGGAGCGCTCTTCGACCGCCCCTGGGAGGGCGTGCTGGCGGCCGTCGCGCTCACGCTGCTCCTGGGCGGCCTGCCGGGACTGCGGCGGCGGCTGCGAGGGCGGCGGGAGCCGGGCGAGGAGGCGGCGGGCTGACCCGGCGGCGACCCCAGGGCCGGGCCGGCCCGCGTGGCGGCCCGGGCCGCCACCCTCGGCGGGGGCGCGGCGCGTCCTCAGCGGGGGGCGAGGACGCGAGAGGCGCCGATCGGGAGGTCCCAGAGCTCCTCGCGCGGGCGGCCCGCCGCCGCCCACGCCGCCCGGACCCGGCTCAGCGGCTCCAGCGGCGGTTCGGCGGAGAGCAGGAACGTCCCCCAGTGCATGGGGGCCATGTTCCGCGCGCCCAGGTCCTGGCAGGCCTGTACGGCCTCCTCGGGGTCCGTGTGCACGGGCCGGAGCATCCACCGCGGGTCGTAGGCGCCGATCGGCAGGAGTGCCACGTCGATGCCCTCGTAGCGGCGGCCGATCTCGCGGAACCAGTGCCCGTAGCCGGTGTCGCCGGCGAAGTACACCCGCTGTCCGGAGCGGTCGGTGAGCACCCAGCCGCCCCAGAGCGAGCGACAGGTGTCGGTGAGGGTGCGCTTGCTCCAGTGGTGGGCGGGCACGAAGTCGAAGCGGACGCCGCTGCCCTCCGAGGGCAGCTCGACCGCCTCCCACCAGTCCAGCTCGGTGACGCGGGTGAAGCGTCTGCGGCGGCACCACGCGCCCAGGCCGGCCGGCACGAACAGCGGGGTGTCGCGGGGCAGCCGCTTCAGGGTGGGGGCGTCGAGGTGGTCGTAGTGGTTGTGGCTGATGACGACGGCGTCGACGCGCGGGAGAGCCGCCCAGGGCACGCCCACGGGGGTGACCCGGGCCGGCGTGCCGAGGATCTTGCGGGACCAGACGGGGTCGGTGAGCACGGTGAGACCGCCGATCCGCACCACCCAACTCGCGTGGCCCGCCCAGGTCACGGCGACGGTGCCGGCGTCCGGCTCGGGCAGCGGCCCCGGCTCCACGGGCAGGTGGGGAAGGTCGTGCAGGGACGCGGCGGAGGGCCGCATCCGGCCCTCGCGGGCGATCCGGGCGAGGGCCCGGACACCGGGCAGCGGCGAGGTGAGCCGGTCGGCGAACGACCGGGGCCAGAGGCGGATCTCGCCGAGCGGGCGCGGCTCCGCCAAGGGGCGTGGCTCGGCGAGAGGGCCCGGCTCGGCGAGCGGGCGCGGCTCGGTCTGTTCCGTCATCGAGGACTCCGTTCCGGGTGGCTGCGGTCCGCGGTCGAAGCGGTGGCGCGCAAGGGCTGGTGGGCTCGGCCGGTCATGCGGCACGCGCGGGTGGCGGACGGTTCCTGCGGCCCGGCCCGGCCTGCGGGACGCGACCCGGTACGGGTGCGGGCGCCGGCCGGTGGGCGGCCGGCGGGCGATGGACGGCGGACGGCGTGCGCCGTGGGCCCGCGCTGGGGCGACAGCCGTACGGAGCGGTGGGCGCGCCGGCGCGAGGGCCGTACGGAGCGAGGTGCTGTCCATACGGAGCGAGGCCGCACCCGTACGGGCCGGGGCGGCACCCGTACGGGCGGAGGCCCCGCGCGTACGGGCGGCACCGTCCGTACTGAGCGAGGCCGCGGCCGTACGGCGCGAGCGGGCACCCGTACGGAGCGAGGCGGCGGGCAGGCCGACCGAGCGGCATGGCCTCACCCGTCCCTCAACTCGGCGAACACCGTTCTCATCAGCCTCAACGCCATGCTCACATGTGGCAATTCCAGCGGGTCGTCGGCGTTCAGCGCCATGAGCCGCTGTTCCTCCGTCGCGCCGGCCGACCACGCGGTCGAGAGCCGCACCCGGAGCGCGTCCGGCGCGTCCCCGAAGCGGTGCCCGCCGGGCGCGGCCCCGCCGAGCCGGCCGGAGAGGTGCTCCTCGAGCTCCACGGAGTCGGTGATGCCGCGGTCGGCGAGCGCGGGGCGCAGGGGGGTCAGGTCGACGTAGAGATGGCGGCCGGCGCCGGGTGGCCGGCACAGCGCGCCGGACCGGATCACCGCGCCGTAGGCGGCGCGGGCCAGGGCCGCGTACATCCGGGCGGCGCGGCCGCACCGCTGGACGACGGGGCCGGGCTCGCCGAGGGCGTACGCCGCCGCGGCGGCGACGGGCCCGGGCACCACCGCGCGGACGGCGGCCAGCGCCTCCAGGGCGGCGGCGTGCAGCTCTCCGCCGCGCCAGGTGTTCGGGAACCGGGCGACGGCCGCGGGCCAGCCGGGCGGCAGCAGCGCGGCGCCGAGGTCGGCGAGCACGACGACGTCCTGGTGGCGCATCTCGGCGGGGCTGAGCAGCCCGGCCCCGGGGCGGTAGGTCTCGCCCCGGGCGGCACCCGGCCGTCCCGGTCCGTCCGCCGCGCCCGCCTCTCCGAGGCGCGTCCCACCGCCGCTCGGGCCGCCGGGGCCCGGCTCGCCGGGGCGGCCCGGGGGCCCCGGAGCCGGGGCCGCGGCGCCGGGGGCGGCTCGCGGCGGCCCCGCGGCGGAGGCATCCTCGGCGCGGAGGCCGCCCGGGCCGGGGGCGGCGGCCCCCGGAGCGTCGCGTTCCGGGGCCCTGGGCTCCGGGGCGCTGGGCTCCGGGGGGACGCGCGCCGGACCGCTGGATTCCGGAGCCTCGGGCCCTGGACTGCCAGGGTGCGGGTCGCCGGTCCCCGAACCGCCGGATCGCGGGCCACCGGGCTCCGGGCCGCGAATTTCCGGAACGTCAGGTTCCGGGGCGATGGGTCCGGGCGCTCGGAGCTCCGGGCCGAAGACCGTGTCGCGGTACGTCTCGTCGCTGACCATGAGCAGGCCCACGGAGGCCGCCGCCTCGCAGACCTCGTGCATCAGTTCGGGCGGCGCGACGGTCCCGGACGGGTCGTCGGCCACGGACAGCACCAGGGCCCGGGGGTCGCCGCCCTCGGCCCGTACCCGGCGCACGGTCTCCAGGAGCGCGAACGGGTCCGGGATGCCGCCGCACTCGGCCGGTACGGGCACGTGATAGGCGGGGCGGCCGAGCAGCCGGGCCGTGGGCGCGTACCAGGCGGCACACGGCCGCGTCATCAGCACATCGCCGCCGATCGCGGCCAGCACGGCCGTGAGCAGCGCGGGGGCGCCGGGCGCGGCGGCGACATGGAAGGGATCGGTCCACAACCCGCGCCGTGACCAGTAGCCGCAGGCGGCGGCCAGCAGCCGCTCCCCGCCACCGACCGGCTCCGGCTCCGCGCGGGCCGCGGCGCCGGCCAGTTCGGCGGAGAGCTCGGGCAGGACCGGCAGTGCGGGGCCGGGCGCGGGCGGCCCGAAGGAAACCGGCGCCCGCCCCTCCGGTGCCGTCCGCTCCATCCGTACCTCCGGTTGTTCACTCGCTCCTGTGCCGCGCCGACCATCTGCGCCCATGGTCCGGCCGGGGCCCGTCTTCCGCCCGCCGAGACGCCCCGGCGCGCCGTGCGGGGCACGTCCGCCGGCCGGTCCACGCCCCGGAACCGGCGCCCGACCGGCCCACGCCGTGGACCGGGCGGCCGACCGTAGGGCCTCCGGACCACCGGGCCTCCGGGCCGCCCGGCGGAACCTTCGCGGCCCCACCGGCGGCGGCCTCCGGCCCGTGCGGCCCCACGGGCGCTCCGAGCAGGGCCCCGCGCCCGGAGCAGGGAATTCCACGCCGAATCCGGGCACGGGACTCCACGCCCGGAGGACTCCACGGCAGGGTTTTTCCCACCCGGAAGGCGACTCAGGCACGGAAATCCCCGCCGGACGCGCGCTCCACCGCCGGACCCCCGCCGGGCGGACCGGAGCCGCGCCCCGGGGCTGCCAACCCCACCGTCCGGACCACCCCACTCCTCGCGTCGGGATCTCCCCCCTGGGCGATCACGTGTGGATCATCTACCCGGATCGGCCGGATCACTCCACCGTCACGGCGTGGCGGACCACCGCGTCGAACAGATAGCCGTGGGTGTTGAAGACCGCGCGGTCGGGCTGGGTGCGGCCCGCGGTGTCCGTGGCGCGGGCCATGAGGACGGCGGGTCCCGGCCCGGGCGGCCGCCAGTGCGTGCTCCAGCGGGACCAGACACCGTACTGCGGGGCGTCGTGGAGCCGGGCGTCCTGCCAGTGGGCGCCTCCGTCCGTACTGATCTCGACGCGGCGGATGCCGCCCGCGCCGGACCAGGAGCGGCCGGTGATCCGGTGGACGCGGCCCGCTGCGAGCGTGGCGCCCTCGGCGAGTTCGAAGGCGCTTTTGACGCTCTGCCGGGTCAGCGGGTCGCTGCCGCCCTCGGGGTGGGCGGGCCCGTAGAGCCGGTAGAGGTCCGTGCTCCACGGCGAGGACAGCGGTTCGGCGGAGACCTCGATGTCCCCGACCCACTTGATGGAGGCGATGCCCACCCAGTTCGGCACCACGACCCGTACGGGGAACCCGTGGTCGCACGGCAGCGGCTCGCCGTTCATCTCGTAGGCCAGCAGCACGTCGTCCAGCGCCTTGGCGACGGGCATCGGCCGCCGCACCCGGCCGAGGGACCTGCCGGCGTGGACGTACGCGTCGTCCAGCCCGCTCGGCATCACGTCCACGGCGCCGCGGGACAGGCCGGCCCTGCGCAGCACCTCGCCCAGGGGGACCCCGCGCCAGCGGGCGGTGCCGATGCCGCCGAGGCCCCAGGGGGTGCCCCTGACCTGCTCGCCCTGCTGGTTCGGATAGTGGACGCGGCCGTTGCCGGCGCATTCGATGAAGGCGGCGCGGCTGACGGAGGGCATGGCCAGCAGATCGTCGTACCCGAACGCGACGGGCCCGCCGCGCAGCCCGCTGCCCCGAACGGTGAGCCGCCAGGTGCGGGCGTCGATGCGGGGGGTGCCGGTGTGGTTGCGGACGAAGAAGCGGTCGACGGGGGTGAGGCGGCCGGTGCCGCGCAGCGCGGGCCAGTTGGTCTCGGCGTTGGTCTCGCGCAGGGTGAAGAAGGCGGGCGACACCGGCTTGACGATCCCCGGGCCGGGCTCCGTGCCGAGCCCGGCGGGTCCCACGGGTCCGGGGGGCACGTGCGCGGGGGCGGACACGCTCGTCGCGGCCGTCGCCCGGCCGGCGCCGCCGAGGCCGAGCCAGGCGGCCAGCGGGGTGACGGCGGCGAGGCCCAGCAGGTCGCGGCGGCCGATGCCGCTCGGGGCGGGTCCTCGGCCGGCGCCGGGCCCCGTGGCGGTCCCGGGGTCGGCGGCGGCCCGCACACGTATGGTCCTCTGTCCCGTGTGTCCCATGTCGTACGTCCTCACGGTCGGTGGAAGCGGAGGGCAGTACTGCTGCCCCCGGGGCCGGCGCGCGCGGGCGCGGGCTCGACAGCCGGGAGAGCGAGAACGAAGGCGTCAGAGGCGGCAGCGGCCCGGAGGGCCGATCCGGACAGCGGAGCGCGGCTCGCCGGCGGCGGCCGCGGCGGGCACGCCGAACGGGCCGTCACTGATCACGGCGTGAGCGTAACCGAACACCCCTCGCGCCGAAGGCGAGTTCGGATAGTGCGACGCACGGTTCGCTGTCCGGGACAGGAGGGGGCAAGGAGGGGCGGGAG
>NZ_JBPQTV010000334.1:0-7116 GCF_051386515.1 Streptomyces sp. URMC 123
GTGCGCTGACGCGCGTACTGTTCGGCGAGCCGCCCGGTGGGCCGCTCCGGTTCCCGCCGCCCGCCGAGCCCCGTAACGGCCCGCGCTCCGGCGCCGGCGGCCGGGCGGGGTCGGCCTCGCGGCCGGGCACGGGTGGGCGCTCCGCAGGGCGTACGCCGTCCTCGCGCACTCCGGCGCGTGGCTCGGACCCCCGGGGGCGCGTGCGTCCTCCGGCGCGCTCGACGGCGGGCGGGCGCCGCCCCGCCGGGCCGGACCGCCGGCTGCTGCGCCAGCGGCTGATCGTCTTTGTCACCGTCACGCTGCTGGTGGCGCTCGGGATCGCCGCCGCCCAGGGCTGCCAGGGGCCGGCGTCGTCGCTGGGCCCGATCCAGCGCCCGGCGGGCCCCGCCGCGTCCGCAGCGCCCGGCCCCGACTCCGCCTCCAGTTTTGGGGCCGGCTCCGGGGCACTCGGCTCCGACGCCGTTTCCGGCCTCGTACCCGGCCCCGGGGCAGGCACCGGCCCGCGCTGACCGCCGCCCCGGCGGACCGGCACCGGCCCGCTCGCGTCCGGCCCGCTCCCGTACGGGTACGGGCTCCTCGGCCACGGGCCACGGGAAGGGCCCGTTCCGGCGGGAGGCGGGTTCGCCGCCCGCCACGGGCCGTGCGTCAGTCGCGCGGGCCGCCGGTCGCGACGGCGTAGAAGGCCACGGCCGCGGCCGCGCCCACGTTGAGCGAGTCGACGCCGTGCGCCATCGGGATGCGGACCCACTCGTCCGCGGCGACCAGCGCCTTCGTCGACAGGCCGTCCCCCTCCGCGCCCAGCATCAGCGCCACCCGCTCCATCCGGTGCGGCGCCACCTCGTCGACGGCCCGCGCCTTCTCGTCCGGAGTGAGCGCCAGCAGGGTGAACCCGGCCTCCCGCACGGACTCCAGCCCGCGCGGCCAGTGCTCCAGGCGCGCGTACGGCACGGAGAACACCGCCCCCATCGAGACCTTCACCGACCGCCGGTACAGCGGGTCGGCGCAGTCCGGCGAGAGCAGCACCGCGTCCATGCCCAGCGCCGCCGCGCTGCGGAAGATCGCGCCGATGTTGGTGTGGTCGTTGACCGACTCCATCACCGCCACCCGGCGGGCGCCGGCGAGCAGCTCGGCCGCGTCCGGCAGCGGTTCGCGCCGCATCGAGGCCAGCGCGCCCCGGTGCACGTGATAGCCCGTCACCCGCTCGGCGAGCTCGGGCTCGATCACGTACACCGGCGCGCCGGCCTCGTCGATGACGTCCCGCATCACATCGACCCACTTGGCCGAGAGCAGCATCGAGCGCATCCCGTAGCCCGCCTCCCGGGCCCGGCGGATCACCTTCTCGCCCTCGGCGATGAACAGGCCCTCGGCGGGCTCGCGCCGCCGCCGCAGCTCCACGTCCGTCAGGTCGGTGTAGTCGCGCAGCCGCGGGTCGGCGGGGTCGTCGATCGTGATGAGATCAGCCACAGGGTGATACTGCCTTGTCCTCGTTCCGGTGCCAACGCCGGGGCCCGGCGCGGGTTACCGATGGTTACTCCCGGCCGGCCGGTCGCTCCTGGCCGCTCGGCTGTCCCTGGCCGCTCGGTCGCTCCCGGCCGCCCGACGGTCCCCGGCCGTCCGGTCGCTCGCCGCCGTGGAACCCGGCCACCGCGCCGACCACCACCACGGCCGGCGGGCGCACGCCCCGCTCGGCCACGGTCCGGGCCACGGTCGCCAGCGTGGCGTCCACCCGGCGCTGGGTGGCCATCGTGCCCTCCTGGACGACCGCCACGGGGGTGTCGGCGGCCCTGCCGTGCGCCATCAGCGCCTCGGCGATCGCGCCGATCTTCTCCACGGCCATCATCAGCACCAGCGTGCCCCGCAGCCGCGCCAGCGACGGCCAGTCCACCAGCGACCGCGGGTCGTCCGGGCCCACATGGCCGCTGACCACGGTGAACTCATGGGCCACACCGCGGTGGGTGACGGGGATGCCGACCGCGCCCGGCACGCTGATGGAGCTGGAGACGCCCGGCACCACCGTGCACGGGATGCCGGCCTCGGCCAGCGCCTCGACCTCCTCCATGCCCCGGCCGAAGACGAACGGGTCCCCGCCCTTCAGCCGGACCACCGCCTTGCCGGCCCGCGCGTGCTCGATCAGCGCGCTGTTGATGGCCTCCTGGGCCATCGCCCGGCCGTACGGGATCTTCGCCGCGTCGATCACCTCGACGTGCGGGGGCAGTTCGTCCAGCAGGTCGCGCGGGCCGAGCCGGTCCGCGATCACCACATCGGCCTCGGCGAGCAGCCGCCGGCCGCGCACGGTGATCAGGTCGGGGTCGCCGGGGCCGCCGCCGACGAGCGCCACCCGGGGCGCGTCGGGGCGGCGGCGCGGCGCGTCGAGGCCGCCGTCCCGCAGCCCCTCGACGATCGCGTCCCGCACGGCGGCGGAGCGGCGCGGGGTGCGGCCGGTCAGCACGGCCACGGTCACGCCGCCGACCCGGCCGGTCGCCGGCGTCCAGGCGGTGGCCGCCTCCGCGTCGTCGCTGCGCACGCACCAGACGCGCTCGCGCTCGGCCTCGGCGGAGGCGGCGGCGTTCGCCTCCGGGTCGTCCGTGGCGATCAGGGCGTACCAGGCGTTCGCGAGGTCGCCCTCGCTATAGCGGCGGCGCTCCCAGCGGAGCTCGCCCGCGGTCGCCATGGCCTCCACGGAGGGGGTCGCGGACGGCGAGACCAGCAGCACGTCGGCGCCGGCCGCGAGCAGCCCCGGGAGCCGGCGCTGCGCGACGGTGCCGGCGCCCAGCACGACGACGCGGCGGCCGCGCAGGCGCAGCCCGACGGGGTACGGGGCGTCCCCGGCGGGCGGGGCGGAGGGGTTCGCGGGGTGGTCGGCGGGGGTGGCCCCCGCGCGCGGCTCCATGGGGTCCCCTGCCGGGACGTTCTGGGTCATGGTGGGGTGGCTCCCTGGGCGTGGTCCGCTACCGCCGGGGCGGTCGGCTCATGTCCTGTGACGGTGGAGGGGCTCCCCGGCCTGGGCCGCAGGCCGTTTGGCATGCCCCTGCGGCCTACCCTAGCGGCGCGGCGGCCTCCGGTCCGGTTCGGGGTTCTCCCGGCCGAGGTCGACTTCTCCCGTTTCCGCCGCGGTGGGTGATCTTGGGCGTGTCCCTCGCGCGGGGCCGGGGCTCCGGCGCATCCACCACGGCCGGTCGGGGCTCCGTCCCCTCTGTCACGGGCGGTCGGGACTCCGTCACGCCCGCCACGGCCGGCCGGGGCTCCGGCGTCCCCCTCGCGGCGGGTGCGCGTCTTAGCGACGGCGGTGCGTGGGCCGGCCGGCCGGCAACCGGCTCGGGCCCCGCGACGGGAGAGAACCGTCGCGGGCCCCGCCGGGCGGCGTCACGGTTTCGGGCTGACCCCCGCCGCGTCGAACGTCGCCACTTCGTGCATCGCCCGGGCCGCGCTCTGCACGACGGGCAGGGCCAGCAGCGCGCCCGTGCCCTCGCCGAGCCGCAGGTCGAGGTCGACCAGGGGCCGCAGGCCGAGCTTGGTGAGGGCGGCGACGTGGCCGGGCTCGGCCGAGCGGTGCCCCGCGATGCACGCCGCCAGCGACTCCGGCACGATCGCGCCGGCGACCAGCGCCGCCGCGCCCGCGCTGACACCGTCGAGGATGACGGGGGTGCGCAGCGACGCGCCGCCGAGGATCAGGCCGACGATCGCCGCGTGCTCCAGGCCGCCGACCGCGGCGAGCACGCCGATGGGGTCGGCCGGGTCCGGCTGGTGGAGTTCGAGGGCGCGCCGGACGACCTCCACCTTCCGGGCGTGCATCTCGTCGTTGATGCCGGTGCCGCGCCCGGTGACCTCCGCCGGGTCGGAGCCGGTGTAGACGGAGATGAGCGCGGCGGAGACGGTGGTGTTGGCGATGCCCATCTCGCCGGTGAGCAGCGCCTTGTTGCCCGCGGCGACGAGGTCGCGGGCGGTCTCGATGCCGACCTCGATGGCGCGCAGGGCGTCCTCGCGGGTGAGGGCGGGCCCGGTGGTGAAGTCGCCGGTGCCGTGCCGCACCTTGCGCGGGAGGAGGCCGGGCGTGCTGGGCAGCTCGGCCGCGACACCGACGTCGACGACGCAGACCTCGGCCCCGACCTGGGTGGCGAAGGCGTTGCAGACGGCCCCGCCGCCGAGGAAGTTGGCCACCATCTGGGCGGTGACCTCCTGCGGCCAGGCGGTGACGCCCTGGGCGTGCACCCCGTGGTCGCCGGCGAAGATGGCCACCGCCGCGGGCTCGGGGATGGGCGGCGGGCACTGCCGGGACAGCCCGCTGAGCTGCGCGGAGATGATTTCGAGCATGCCGAGCGCGCCGGCGGGCTTGGTCATGCGCTTCTGCCGCTCCCAGGCCTCGCCGAGCGCCTTGGCGTCGAGCGGGCGGATGCCGCGCAGGGTCTCGGCGAGCAGGTCGTGGGGCTCCTCGCCGGGCAGGGCGCGGCGGCCGTACGTCTCCTCGTGCACGACCCAGGACAGCGGCCGGCGCTTGGACCAGCCGGCCTGCATCAGTTCGGGCTCGTCGGGGAACTCGTCGACGTATCCGACGCAGAGGTAGGCCACGACCTCCAGGTGCTCGGGCAGGCCGAGTTCGCGGACCATCTCGCGCTCGTCGAAGAAGCTGACCCAGCCCACGCCGAGGCCCTCGGCGCGCGCCGCGAGCCAGAGGTTCTCCACCGCGAGGGCGGAGGAGTACGGCGCCATCTGCGGCTGGGTGTGGCGGCCGAGGGTGTGCCGGCCGCCGCGGGTGGGGTCGGCGGTGACGACGATGTTCACCGGGGTGTCGAGGATGGCCTCGATCTTCAGGGCCTTGAACTGCTTCGCCCGGCCCTTGGGCAGCGAGGTGGCGTAGGCGTCCCGCTGGCGCTCGGCGAGCTGGTGCATGCGCTGCCGGGTCTCGGCGGAGCGGATGACGACGAAGTCCCAGGGCTGGGAGTGGCCGACGCTGGGCGCGGTGTGGGCGGCCTCCAGCACGCGCCGCAGGACCTCGTGCGGGATGGGGTCCTTGCGGAAGCCGTTGCGGATGTCGCGGCGCTCGCGCATCACGCGCAGGACGGCTTCGCGCTCGGCGTCCCCGTATCCGGCGGCCGCGGGGCCGCGCTCCTCCTCCGGTACGGGTACGGGCTCGGGCTCGGGCGTGTCCTCCGCGCCGGCCTCGGCGGCGGGGTCCGTCCCGGCGGCGGTGGCGGGGCCGGGCTCGGGCTCGGTCCCCGGCTCGCCGGACGGGCCGGCGGCCTGGGCGGGCTCGACGGACTCGACGGACTCGGCGGCGGGCTCGGGGATCACGACGGCGGCCTCGGCAGCGGGCTCGGCGACAGGCTCGGCGGACTCCGGGCTCGCGGCGGCGGGCACGGCGGCGTCCGGTGCGGCGGGCGCCTCGGGGGCGCCGGCCCCGGCAGCGCCGGCCTCGGGGGCGAGCGCGGTCTCGGGGCCGTCCGAGGGCGCGCCGGTGGCGTCGTCGACGTGCGTCTGCTCGGCCGCGCCCGGTGCCGGCGCGGCCTCGGCCGGCGCCGGGTGGTCGGCGTCCGCGTCCGTGACGGACGCCATCTGCTCGGGCACCTGCGTGGAGACGGCCGTACGGGTGTCGGGCTCGGGGGCCTCGGCGGCGGGCCACTCGGCGTGGCGCACGGGCGCCGGACCGGGGACGGGCGCGCCGGGCAGGCCCGGCGCGCTCCCGGCGGCCGGTGCCGACGCGGCGGCGGGGTTCTCCTGAGCGGGGACCGCTTCCTCGGCCACGGGGCCTTCCTGAGCGGGGGCCGCCTCCTCGGCGGGGGCGCTCTGCTGAGCCGGAGCGCTCTGCTGGGCGGGAACGGCCTGCTGCTCGGGGTTGCCCGCCGTGGCCTCCGCCTCGGGCGCCGGGGACGGCGTGGGCGCGTCGCCGCCCTCCACCGCGGGCCGGACGGCGTCCGCGGCCTCCGGCGCGGCCACGGCGTCGGGCGCGGGAACGGCCTCGGGCGCGGGCACGACCGGTGCGGGCTGCTCCTCCGGCGTCGCCCCGTCGGTGGCGGGGTCGGCCACGGCGGCCGACGGCGCCTCGTCCGGCGAGTGCGTCGCCTGGCGGGGCAGCACGGGAGCGGCCGGCTGCGCGGGGTCGGCGGACGGCGCGGGCGCCTCCTCGACAATGGCGGGCTGCTCCGGGCCCTGACCGGCCACGGGCAGGGGCTGCTCCGCCGCCTGGCCGGGCACGGGCACGGGTACGGGTACGGGCTGCTCCGGTGTCGCCTGGCCGGGCACGGGCGCGGGTGCGGACGCGGTCGCCGCGGGGACGCCGGTGTCGGGCCCGGCAGCGAACTCGTACGCGGCCGGCGCCGGCTCGCTCCCGGGCGCGGGAACGGCCGGGGCCAGGGCGGGCGACGGCTCGGCGGTCGCGGCCGGCTCGGCGGTGACGGCGGACTCAGGAGCCTCAGCGGACTCGACGGCCGGGCCCGGCTCGCCACCGGTGGTGGCGGCGGCCGGCTCGGCGCCGGGCGCCCCGCCCTCCGCGGCTCGATCGACCGTTTCTGCGGACGTCTGCTCGATTCCGGTCGCCGGCTGCTGGGGTGCCTGCGGCGCCTGAGACGCCTGTGACATCTGCGGCGGCACGGACGACCAGGCGGCGCCCTGCGCGGGCATCTCGCCCAGCAGGGAGCCGGGCAGCGTGACCGAGGTCGTGCCGGTGAGAACGTCCGCGAGCGCCGTGGTGGGCTCGGCGCCGGAGATGTCGAAGTACTCGGGGCCGGTGGTGGGCGGCCCGGCGTGCCGTACGGGCATGGGCGCCCCCGGCCCCTGCGACGCTGCCGGAGCAGGGGGTGCCGGGGGGGGCGTCGCCGGAGCGGGGGGCGCCGCCGGCGACCCCGCGGGGCCGCGGTCGGCGAGGGAGCGCACGACGCCCGGGGAGGCGTCCGGCACGGGCGGGCCCATGTGGAGGGGACGGCGCGCCGGTTCGGCGGCGGGCGCCCCGGGCGCGGTCGGGGCACCGGTGGGCGCGGCGCCCTGCGGCGCGGCCTCGGGGCCCCGCACGGCGTCGAGTTCGAGGGAACCGGAGTCGCGACCACCGGCCTCGTGCGCGCCCTGCTCCGCGGCGGCGGCGAGGTCGGCGGCGGCCTGGGGGGGCGCGCCCGGGCCGCCGAACCC
>NZ_JBPQTV010000335.1:0-7075 GCF_051386515.1 Streptomyces sp. URMC 123
GCCGGCGGCCAGCCCGAGGACGGTGCGGGAGGTCCAGGCGTACTCGCTGCCGCCCCAACTCGTCAGCAGCACCACGACGGCAGTACTGTCGCGCGCGCCGCGCTCACCCTCATCGACGGCACCGGCCGGCAGGTCGGGCGCGGTGCCTCGGGGGAGGACGGGCGGTACGCGCTCAGCACCCCGGGCGCCGGCTCGTACGTCCTGATCGCCGCGGCGGGCGGTCATCAGCCGCAGGCGGTGAGCGTGACCGTGGGCGACCGGCCGGTGGAGCTCGATGTCGTGCTCGGTGGGGCCGGCCGGCTCACCGGGGCCGTGCTCACCGCGGACGGCACCCCGGTCCGGGACGCCACCGTGACGCTCACCGACGCGCGGGGCGAGGTCGTGGCCGCCACCCGCAGCGGGCGCGAGGGCGCCTATGCCATCGACGAGCTCGTGGCGGGCGAGTACACCCTCGCGGCCAGCGCGCCCGCCTTCCGCCCGGCCGCCCTGCCGGTCGTCGTGCAGTCCTCGCGGGAGACCCGCCAGGATGTCGAACTCGCCGGCGGCGCCGTGCTCAAGGGCACCGTGCGCGCTCCCGGCGGGCGGCCGGTCGAGGACGCCCGGGTCACCCTGCTGGACGCGGCGGGCAACGTCGTGGACACCATGACCACGGCCATGGACGGCACGTTCCGCTTCGTCGATCTGTCGGCGGGCGAGTACACCGTCATCGCGGCGGGTTATCCGCCGGTCGCCACGGTGCTCAAGGTCGCCAGCGGGGGCCGTACGGAGCGGGACGTCCAGCTCGGCCACGACGGCGCGCCCGGCGCCCCCTGACGCGGGGCGCGGCGGCGGAGGCCCCGCTCGCCGTTCCGCCCGATCGCCGCTCCGCCCCGCCCGCCACGCCGGGGCGCGCGAAGTTTTCCACAGCCCTGTCGCGGGTGGGAGCGACCGCGTAACGTGACGGGGCATGAAGATCCTCATCAGCGCGGACATGGAGGGCGCCACGGGGGTCACCTGGCCCGCCGATGTGCTGCCGGGGACACCGCAGTGGGAGCGCTGCCGGGCGCTGTTCACCTCCGACGTGGACGCGGCGATCACCGGCTTCTTCGACGGCGGGGCCGATCGGGTGCTCGTCAACGAGGCCCACTGGTCGATGCGCAACCTGCTGCTGGAGCGGCTGGACGACCGGGTGGAGATGCTCACCGGCCGGCACAAGTCCCTCAGCATGGTCGAGGGCGTGCAGCACGGCGATGTGGACGCCATCGCCTTCGTCGGCTATCACACCGGCGCCGGCACCGAAGGGGTGCTGGCCCACACCTATCTCGCCAACACCCTCACCGGCGTCTGGGTGAACGGCCGCCGGGCCAGCGAGGGGCTGCTCAACTCCCTGGTCGTCGCGGAGTACGGCGTGCCGATCGTGCTGGTCACGGGCGACGACCGCACCTGCCGGGACGCCGAGGACTACGCCCCCGCCGCCCTCAAGGTCGCTGTCAAGGACTATGTGTCGCGGTACGCGGCGGTCTGCCGCACCCCGGCCCGCACCGCGGCCGACATCCGCGCCGCCGCAGAGCGGGCCACCGCCCTGGCGGGTCGCTGCGAGCCGGTGAGCGCCGGCCCCTTCACCATGGAGCTGGAATTCGACGCCGAGCATCTGGTGGGCGCGGCGACCGTGGTGCCGGGCGTGGAGCTCAGCGGCGAACGCCGGGTCGCCTGGACCACGGAGACGATGTACGACGGCATCCGCTGCTTCAAGGCGGTGACGACGATCGCCTCGTCCGCCGTGGAGGAAGAGTATGGCTGACCCGACGGCCCTGGACGAGGTGGCGCGGTTCACCTCCGATCTGATCCGCCTCGACACCACCAACCGGGGCGGTGGCGACTGCCGCGAGCGCCCCGCCGCCGAGTACATCGCCGAGCGCCTGGCGGACGCCGGCATCGAGCCGACGCTGCTGGAGCGCTCCCCCGGGCGGACCAATGTGGTGGCCCGTGTCGAGGGCACCGACCCGGGGGCGGACGCGCTGCTCGTCCACGGCCATCTGGACGTGGTGCCCGCCGAGCCCGCCGACTGGACCGTGCACCCCTTCTCCGGGGAGATCCGCGACGGCGTGGTGTGGGGGCGCGGCGCCGTCGACATGAAGGACATGGACGCGATGGTCCTCGCGGTCGTCCGCGGCTGGGCGCGCACCGGAGTACGGCCCCGCCGGGACATCGTGCTGGCGTTCACGGCGGACGAGGAGGACAGCGCCGCGGACGGCGCCGCGTTCCTCGCCACCGAGCACGCCGCCCTGTTCGAGGGCTGCACCGAGGCCATCGGCGAGTCGGGCGCCTTCACCTTCCACGCCGGTCCCCACCTGCGGGTCTATCCCATCGGGGCGGCGGAGCGGGGGACCGCCTGGCTCCGGCTGACCGCGCGGGGCACCGCCGGCCACGGCTCCAAGATCAACAACGCCAACGCCGTCACCCGGCTGGCGGCGACCGTGACCCGGATCGGCGAGCACGAGTGGCCGGTCCGGCTCACCCCGACCGTGCGCGCCGCGCTCGTCGAACTCGCCGCGCTGCACGGGATGGACGCCGACCCCGACGCCCCGGACTTCCACGCCGAGGTCCTGCTCGACAAGCTCGGCCCGGCCGCCGCGCTGGTTCGGCCGACCCTGCGCAACAGCACCAACCCCACCGCGCTGAAGGCCGGGTACAAGGCCAATGTCATCCCGGGCAGCGCCAGCGCCCTGATCGACGGCCGGGTGCTGCCCGGCGGCGAGGAGGAGTTCGTCACCACCCTCGACCGGCTCACCGGGCCCGACACGGAGTGGGAGTTCCACCACCGGGCGGACCCGCTCCAGGCGCCGATCGACACTCCGCTGTTCGCGGCGATGCGCCGGGCCGTCGAGCTCTTCGACCCCGGCGCCCGGGCCGTCCCGTACTGCATGACGGGCGGCACCGACGCCAAGCACTTCTCGCGGCTGGGCATCACCTGCTACGGCTTCTCGCCGCTGCGACTGCCCCCGGGCTTCGACTACGCCGCGCTCTTCCACGGCGTGGACGAGCGGGTGCCGGTCGACGGCCTGCGCTTCGGCGTCCGCGTGCTGGACCACTTCCTTCAGGAGGCATGACGACATGGCGGTCACGACCCCGTACGGCGCCTGGCGGTCCCCGATCGACGCCGGGCTCGCGGTGGCCGGCGACGGGCACCCGCAGCACGTGGGCGCCGTCGGGGACGAGGTGTGGTGGACCGAGGCCCGGCCCGCCGAGGACGGCCGCCGGACCCTGGTCCGGCGGGGCACGGACGGCACCGAGCGCTCGGTCCTGCCCGCCCCCTGGAACGTCCGCAGCCGGGTCCTGGAGTACGGCGGGCGGCCCTGGGCCGCGGTGCCGCGCGCCACGGGCGGACCGCTGATCGTCTTTGTGCACTTCGCCGACCAGCGGCTCTACGCCTGGGAGCCCGACGCGCCGGGCGGCGCGGCGCCCCGGCCGCTCACCCCGGTGTCGGCGGTCGGCGCCGGGCTGCGCTGGGTCGACCCCGAACCGCGCCCCGAGCGGGGCGTGGTGTGGTGCGTGCTGGAGGAGCACACCGGCGAGCACCCCTCCGACGTGCGGCGGGTCGCGGCCGCGGTGCCGCTCGACGGGTCCGCCGCCGAGGACCGGTCGGCGGTCGTGGAGCTGACCGCCGACGCCTCCGCACCCGGCGGCCACCGCTTCCTCACCGGACCCCGGCTCTCCCCCGACGGGCGGCACGCCGTCTGGATCGCCTGGGACCACCCCCGTATGCCGTGGGACGGCACCGAGCTCAAGCTGGCCGAGGTCACCCCCGACGGGCGGTTCACCGGGGTGCGCACCCTGATGGGCGGGGCGCGCGAGTCCATAGCCCAGGCCGAGTGGGCGGCCGACGGCGGTCTGCTCGCCGCCACCGACCGCGACGGCTGGTGGAACGTGCACCGGGTCTCCCTGGACGACGGCCGGGCCGTCAACCTCTGCCCCCGCCAGGAGGAGTTCGCCGGCCCGCTGTGGACCGTCGGCTCCCGCTGGTTCGCCCCGCTGCCCAGCGGCCTGATCGCGGTCGTGCACGGCCGGGGGACCACGCGGCTCGGCATCCTCGACCCGCGGAGCGGCGAACTCGTGGACGTGCCCGGCCCCTGGACCGACTGGGAGTCCTCGCTGGCCGTCCAGGACAGCAGGGTCGTCGGCATCGCGGCCGGCCCGCGCTCCTCGCCCGAGGTCGTGGAGCTGGACACCCGCACCGGGTACGCCCGGGTGATCGGCGCCGCGCACCGGGACCGGGTGGACCCGGCGTACTACCCCGAGTCCCGGCAGCGGACCTTCACCGGCCCCGGCGGGCGGGAGGTCCACGCCCATGTCCACCCGCCGCGCAACCCCGGCCACCGCGCCCCCGACGGCGAGCGCCCGCCCTGGGCCGTCTGGGTCCACGGCGGCCCCACCGGCCGGGCGACGCCGGCCCTGGACCTGGAGGTCGCCTACTTCACCTCGCGCGGCATCGGCGTGGTGGAGGTGGACTACAGCGGCTCCACCGGCTACGGCAGGGAATACCGCGAACGGCTGCGGGAGCAGTGGGGCATCGCCGACGTCGAGGACTGCGCGGCGGTGGCCCGGGCCCTGGTCGAGGAGGGTGCCGCCGACCCGGCCCGGCTGGCCGTACGGGGCGGCAGCGCGGGCGGCTGGACCACGGCCCTGTCGCTGGCCACCACCGACCTCTACGCCTGCGGCACGATGCGCTACCCCGTTCTGGACCTCACCACCTGGGTCGCGGGCGGGACCCACGACTTCGAGGCGCACTACACCGACACGCTGATCGGCCCCTTCTCCGAGGTGCCGGAGCGCTGCCGCGACCGCTCGCCCCTCCGGCACGTGGACCGGCTCACCGCGCCATTCCTGCTGCTGCAGGGGCTGGACGACGCGATCTGCCCGCCCGAGCAGTGCGAGCGGTTCCTGGCGGCGCTGGCGGGGCGGGGCGTCCCACACGCGTATCTCGCCTTCGAGGGCGAGGGCCATGGCTTCCGCCGCGCGGACACGCTCGTCAGGGCGTTGGAGGCGGAACTCGCCCTCTACGCGGAGGTGTTCGGCTTCCCCGGGTCCGAGGTTCCGGGGCTGGAACTGGAGAAGTGACCCGCCGGCCCGCCGGCCGCCCCGTTCTCAGCGGTCGACGTGGGCGGCCGGGGTAGCTGGGGCGGCCGGGGCCCCCGAGGCCGCCGGGGTGGCGGGGGCCGCCGGGGCCGCCGTACGGGCCGTGGGCACCACCACCGGGGAGCCGTCGCCCGGGGCGGAGAGGATGTCGGCGTCGACCCCGTACAGCTCCCGCACCAGCGCGGTGTCGACGATGTCGCGGGGCGGCCCGGCGGCCAGCACCCGGCCGGCCTTCATGGCGACCAGCGTGTCGGCGTAGCGGGCCGCGCTCGCCAGGTCGTGCAGCACCATGACGACGGTCCGGCCGGCCGCCGCCACCTCACGCACCAGCGTCAGCACCTCGACGGCGTGCCCGAGGTCCAGCGCGCTGGTCGGTTCGTCCAGCAGCACCACCGGAGTGCGCTGGGCGAGCACCATGGCCAGCCAGCAGCGCTGCCGCTGGCCGCCGGAGAGCCGGTCGAGCCGGCGTCCGGCCAGTTCGGCGACGCCCGTGGACTCCAGTGCCTCGCGCACGGCCCGCTCGTCCTCGCGGGACCACTGGCGGAACAGCCCCTGGTGGGGGTGGCGGCCGTAACGGACGAGCCCCGCCACGGTGACGGCCTCGGGCGCCTCGGGGGCCTGCGGCAGGAGCGCGATCCGATGGGCCGCCTGACGCTGCTTCAGCTCCCAGATGTCCGCGCCGCCGACGCGGACGGAGCCGGACTCGGGGCGGTGCAGCCGGGCGACGGTGCGCAGCAGGGTCGACTTCCCGCAGCCGTTGGGGCCGACGATCGCGACCACCCGCCCGGCGGGCACGGTGAGGTCGACTCCGGCCACGGCGAGGTGGCCGGGGTAGCCCGCCCGCACCTGTTCCACGACGAGTTCCACTGGGCGGCATGCCTTTCCGGGCGCGGAGGGGCGAGCGCCCCGGGCGGTGATCAGTAAGGTGAGCCTAGCCTAAGTCGAAACCGGACCCATGTGATCATCCGGCGGGAGCGTCGTGTTAGGTTAGCCTTACCTAAGCGTCGGCCGTGTGCCGTCCCGTGATGAGGAGAAACACCGTGGAACAGCAAGAACTCGCCGGGCGCACCGCGCTGGTGACCGGCGCGGGGCAGGGCATCGGCGAGGCCGTCGCCCGCTGCCTGGTCGCGCGGGGCGCCCGCGTCGCGGCCGTCGACCGCGGTGTCGAGGGGATCAAGTCCCTGGAGCGCGAGCTCGGCTCGGAGCGCCTCACCGCCCACCACGCCGATGTCACCGACGCCGCCGCGGTCGACGCGGTCGTCGACCAGGTGGAGCGGGAGACCGGCCCGATCGACATCCTCGTCAACGTGGCGGGAGTGCTGCGCGCCGCGGCCGTCGTGGACCTCACGGACGAGGAGTGGTCCTCGACCTTCGCCGTCAACACCACCGGCGTCTTCCACACGTGCCGCGCCGTCGCCCGGCGGATGTCCGAGCGGCGCGCGGGCTGCATCGTCACGGTCGGCTCCAACGCGGCGGGGGTGCCCCGCACCCGGATGGCCGCCTACGCCGCCTCCAAGGCCGCGGCCACGATGTTCACCAAGTGCCTCGGGCTCGAACTCGCCCGCACCGGCATCCGCTGCAACGTCGTCTCGCCCGGCTCGACGGACACGGCGATGCAGCGCGGGCTGTGGACCGACGCGGCGGCGCCCCAGCGCGTGATCGACGGCGACCCGGGGGAGTACCGCGTCGGCATTCCGCTCGGCCGCCTCGCGGAGGCCGGCGACGTGGCCGAGGCGGTCGCGTTCCTCGTCTCGGACCGGGCCCGCCACATCACCATGCACGACCTGTACGTGGACGGCGGCGCGACGCTGCGCGCGTAGCGGGCGCCCCGGCCGGTCGCCGGGACGAGCCCCTGCCCCCGGCCGGCCCCGGCCCGGCCTCCGACCACGGAAACCCGATCCCGTACCCGGGAAACCCGATCCCGTACCCGGGACCCGCGCCGGGCGGCCCGCCCCCGGAC
>NZ_JBPQTV010000336.1:0-7071 GCF_051386515.1 Streptomyces sp. URMC 123
CCCCCACCCCGCTTTGTGCGCCCCAACCGGCCGGAGGGGACGTAGCGGGGTGCCCCCGCAGCGCGGCGCACGAGACGGCGAGAAAGCCGAACACACCACGTGCACGTGCGCCGCCGAGGAGGTACCCCGGTGCGGCACCGACACCACCCAGCAACCGGGCGCGCAAACACCACCCAACCCCCCGCCCCGAAGGGGCGGGAAAGCTTTTCGCCCCTCCGGGGCGAAGAGAGGGGGGTCCGGCCCGAAGGGGCGGAAAAACCGGCCCCGGCCGAAGGCCGGGAAACCACCCCGCGCCTGCGGCGCGGGAAATGGGGGGCTTCGCGCCGAAAGCCGGGAAAGCGTCCCGCCCCTCCGGCAGGGAAAGGGGGTAGGCCCGAAGGCCGTAGGAACAGCGCCCTGTCCCGAAGGGGCGGGAAACACCCCGGCCTTCGGCCGGGGCAAGACCCCGCGCCTGCGGCGCGGGGAAGGGGGTCGCGCCGAAGGCCGGGAAAGCGTCCCGCCCCTCCGGCAGGGAAAGGGGGTAGGCCCGAAAGGCGGAGGGACAGCGCCCTGTCCCGAAGGGGACGGAAGGCTGGGCCCGGCCGGAGGGCGGGAAGACGATTCGTCCCGGAGGGGCGGGAGAATGGGGGTCGCGCCGGAGGCGCGGAGAAGCTCGTGACGCTCACGTCACAGGCAACGTGAACCGGAACGTCGCGCACCCCGCCCGGAGGAAAACGTGCTGAGAGCCATCGGCCTGGACGAGGCCCAGGAGTCGGCGTACCGCACACTGGTCCAACTCGGCGCAGCCGAGGTGTCGGACCTGGCCCTGAGGTCGACGCTCGCCGAGGACGAGACCGTGCGCGCGCTGCGCCGACTGGAGCGCCAGGGCCTGGCCGCCCGGTCCTCCGCGCGGCCGGAGCGCTGGGTCGCGGCCCCGCCCGAGGTGGCGCTGCGGGCGCTGCTCACCCGGCAGCGGCAGGCGCTGGAGCGGGCCGAGCGGGAGGCCGAGGCGCTCGCGACGGAGTACCGGGCCGAGGGCGCGGAGCCCGACGCGCACGACCTGGTCGAGGTGGTGACCGGGGCCGACGCGGTCGCACAGCGGTTCGCCCAGCTGCGGCTGGGCGCGCGGCGCGAGGTGTGCGCCCTGATCCCCGGCGCGGACTCGGACCCGGACACGGAGACGGAGACGGGGGAGGCGGAGGAGCCGGCGGAGCCCGCCGTACGGCCGGGCGTGCGGCACCGCGTGGTGCTGGAGCAGGGGCCGCCCGCGGGCCCGGCCGGGATGACGCGCTGGGCGCGGGCGGCCGGCGGGCCGGAGTGCGTCCGGGTGGCCGAGTGGGTGCCGGCGAAGGTGGTGATCGCGGATCGCGCGCTCGCGATGGTGCCGCTGACCGACCGTACGGCCGAGCCGTCCGCGCTGGTCGTCCACGCGAGCGGGCTGCTGGACTCGCTGCTGGGCCTGTTCGACCGGGTGTGGCGGCAGGCGCTGCCGATACGGATCGGGGCGGACGGCACGACGTGCGAGGCGCAGCCGCCGGACGGCCCCGACGCCACGGATCTGGAGGTCCTGTCGCTGTTGCTGGCGGGGCTGACGGACGCGAGCGTGGCGAAGCAGCTGGACCTGGGGCTGCGTACGGTGCAGCGGCGGGTGAAGCGGCTGATGGAGCTAACGGGGGTGGCGACCCGGCTCCAGCTGGGCTGGCACGTGTACGAGCGCGGCTGGATAGCGCGCGACCCGCACTGAGCGGCACGAGGCGGCACAGGACGGCCCGGTGCGGCGCCGAGCCGCACCGCACGGGAAAGCGCGGAGGGGCGGGCGACGGCCCGGTGGGCGCCCGGCCGCGCCGTCCGGCACCCTGGGCGCATGGGGACGTGGCAGCTGGTCGCCATCGGGACGGTGATGCTGCTCGGCCTGCTGGGCGTGCTGGTCCCCGGTCTGCCCGGGCCGCCGGTGGTCTGGGCCGGCGTGCTGTGGTGGTCGATGGCCGAGCGCTCCGGGGCGGCCTGGTGGGTGCTGATCGGCGCCACCGGGGCGCTGCTGTTCCACCAGGCGCTGAAGCGGCTGCTGCCGGCCCGCCGGCCGAGCGACGCGGGGGTGTCGTGGCGGACGCTGTTCGTCGCGGGGCTGGTGGGCATCGCCGGCTTCGCCGTCGTGCCGGTGATCGGGTGTCCGCTCGGCTTCGTCGGGGGGCTGTACGCGCGGGAGCGGGCCCGGCTCGGGGCGCGTGGCGAGGCGTGGCTGTCCACGCGGGTGGCCCTGCGGGCGGCCGGTCTGAGCATGCTGGTCGAGCTGCTGTTCTGTCTGCTGGTGGTGGGGGCGTGGGTGGGCGCGGTGCTCTCGGGCTGAGCAGCGCCGCGCGAGCCGCCCCGGTCGAGCGGAACGGCCCGCGCCGGGGCCGGTCCGCTCGCACCGGGGCCGGTCCACTCGCCCCGTGGTTCAGCCGCCGGCCGCCGGCGCTGCGGATCGGGCCGAGCCCTCCAGCGCCAGGAGCGCGCGCTTGCGCTCCAGCCCCCCGGCGTACCCGGTGAGGGCGCCGTTCGCGCCGATCACCCGATGGCAGGGGCGCAGGACCAGCAGCGGGTTGGCGCCGATCGCCCCGCCCACGGCGCGTACGGCGGCGCGCGGGGCGCCGACGCGGGCGGCGATCTCGCCGTACGTGGTGGTGGCGCCGTACGGGACGGCGTCGAGCGCGTCCCAGACCCGCCGGCGGAAGGCGGTGCCCTCCGCGGCGTAGGCGAGGGTGAACTCCTGGAGTTCGCCGGCGAAGTACGCGTCGAGCTGCCGGCACGCCTCCGTGAAGGCCCCGGGCGCCCGCCGTCCGTCGGCCGGCACGCTCGCGCCGCCCTTCTGGCCGGGCACCGACAGGGACGTCAGGGCGGTGCCGCCGGGTGCGGTCGCCGACTCCCGTCCGAGGAGGAGCAGTTCGCCCAGGGGGCTGTCATGGGTGGTGTAGAGGGTCATCGTTCCTTCGTCTCCGAACGGGTTCTCGAACGCGTCTCTGCTCGGGCCCCCGCACGGACCCCTGCACGGGCCTCTGAACGGGTGTCCGAACGGGTGTCCGAACACGTCGCGTTCCACAGGTGGTGCACGGCGTACGAGCGCCAGGGCCGCCAGCTCTCCGCGGCGCCGGGGTCCGCGCCGATGGCCGCCAGGCCCCGCCGTACGCCGGCGTCGTCCGGCAGGAACACGTCGGGGTCGCCGAGGGCGCGCATCCGGATGGTGCCGGCGGTCCGGGGGCCGATGCCCGGCAGGGCGAGCAGCGCCTGCTCGGCGGCGTCCCGGTCGGCGCCCGGGTCGAGGTGCGCGGCCGCGTCGGCGAGGGCCCGCAGCGTGCGGCGGGTGGCGTCCGGGAGCCCGAGCCGGCCCCGCGGATCGTCCGGGCCCGGCCGGCCGCGCGGACCGTCCGGCCCCCGCGGGTCGCGCGGATCGCCGGGCCCCGGCTCGTCGAGCGCCGCGTCCGCGATGCTCCCCGGCTCCGGGAACACATGGGTGAGCCCGCCGTCCGGCGCGGTCAGCGGCTTGCCGTGGGCGCTCACCAGCGCGGCGAGCCGCCGCGCCGCGGCCCCGGCGGGGGCCCGGTGGCCGACCACCGCCCGTACGGCGACCTCGAACGGGTCGACGGCGCCCGGGGAGCGCAGCCCCGGCCGCGCGGCGACCAGCGGGCCGAGAGCCGGGTCGGCGCCGAGCCGCTCGGCGACCGCGTACGGGTCGGCGTCCAGGTCGAACAGGCGCCGCAGCCGCTGCACGGCGGTGGTCAGATCCCGCAGGTCGGCGAGGTGCAGCCGGCACGACAGCCAGCCGCCGGGCCGCGTGGGCTCGTCGACCTCGGCGACCGCCGTGCCGTGCGGCAGGCCGAGGGTCCTGCGGTAGACGCGCCGGCCGGGCCCGCCCGTCATCTCCTCGACGCCGTCCACCAGCCGCCGCTGGAGGAAGTCGAACATCTCCCGGGCGGCGTACGGGCCCCGGTGGGCCAGGCGCAGGGGGAGCCCGGCCCGGCCGCCGTCCGGGGCGGGGGCGCGGCGGGCGGACCGCCGCAGCGCGCTGGGGGTGAGCGCGTAGATCTCGCGCAGGGTGTCGTTGAACTGCCGGACGCTGGCGAAGCCGGCGGCGAAGGCCACCTCGGTCACGGGCAGCGCGGTGGTCTGCAGCAGGACCCGGGCGGTGTGCGCCCGCTGGGCGCGGGCGAGGGCCACCGGTCCGGCGCCCAGCTCGGCGGTGAGCTGGCGCTGCACCTGCCGGGGGCTGTAGCCCAGCCGGTGCGCGAGCCCCGCGACACCCTCGCGGTCCACCACCCCGTCGGCGATCAGCCGCATCGCCCGGCCGACGAGGTCGGCGCGGACGTTCCACTCCGCCGAGCCGGGGACGGCGTCCGGGCGGCAGCGGCGGCAGGCCCGGAAGCCGGCGCGCTGCGCGGCGGCGGAGGAGGGGAAGAAGCGGACGTTGTGCCGCTTGGGGGTGATGGCGGGGCAGCTCGGCCGGCAGTAGATGCCGGTGGTGGCCACGGCGAAGAGGAACTCTCCGTCGAAGCGGGCGTCGCGGCTGGTCACCGCCTCGTAGCGGGCGTCGTCGTCCATCACGCTCCCCAGTCTCCGCCATGGCGGGGCGGGCGACTGGCGGAAATGCGACAGGGGATTCGACGAGGCCGCGCGGGGCGGCCCCGCCCCGGGGCCGGGCGGGACGCCCGCGCCGCGGCGGACGCGTTGTTTCCGGCGGCCGCTGGCCGGTGCCCGGTGGCCCAGGGCCGGGGCCGTGGCCGGTCTCCCAAGGCCGGCGACCGGTCCCCTGGACCGGTGGTCGGTGACCCGGGGCCGTGGCCGGTGGCCACGGACCGGGACCGGGGCCAGGGCCGGCGGCCACCCGGGCTCGGCGGCCGGTGGCCAGGGCCGTCGCCCGAGGCCAGGGCCGGGGCCGGTCGCGCAGGGTTGGCGGCCGGTGGCCGAGGGCCGTAGCCCGGGGCCGGCGACCGGTGGCCCGGGGCCCGGGATCGTGGGCCGGTGGTCGGTGGCCCGGGGCCGTGGCCCGGAGCCGGGCGGGGCGCCCGCTCCGGGCGGACGCGCCACGGCGAAGCGCTGATTCCGGCGGCCGACGGCCGGTGGCCCGGGGCCGGGACCGGGCCCGTGGGCCGCGGGCCCGGGCTCGGCGGCCACCCGGACCGTGGCGGTCACCCGGGCTCGGCGGCCGGTGGCCCGGGACCGGCGGCCGGGGCCGGGCAGGGCACCCACGCCAGGCGGACGCGCTGATTTCGGCAGCCGACGGCTGGTGGCCCGGGGCCGGAGCCGGGGCCCAGGGCCGGGGCCGGTGGTTGGTGGCCTGGGGCCGTCGCCCGGGGCCGGGCAGGGCGCCCGCGCCAGGCGGAGCCGCTGCTTTCGGCCGGCCGGTGACCGGGACCGTGGCCGGTCGCCCAGGGCCGGCGACCGGTCCCCTGCCAGCGGCCAGTGGCCGATAGCCGGTGGCCGCCCGGGCCGTGGCGGTCACCCGGGCCCGGTGGCCTCCGGCCCCGGTGGCTCCGGGGGTCAGGGCGGCCCCCGCCCTGCGGCCCTTCCGCCGCGACCGCCGACAGGCGCCCGCGCCGGACACCGCGACCCGCCCAAACAAGGCATGAAGACAGGCGCTCAGCGAGGAGCGCCCCCGCGCTTCCACTGCACCATCTGCCGCCCCTGCTCCTGCTTGCGCTTCCAGTCGCGGCGCAGTTCGGCGCGGAGCCGGGCGTCCGTGCGGGCCGCCAGCCGCTGGTTCTCCCGGAGCAGCTTGCCGTAGCTCTCCAGGCGCCGCTGCGGCAGCTCGCCGTCCTCGACGGCGGCGCGCACCGCGCAGCCGGGCTCCGCGGCGTGCGCGCAGTCGTGGAAGCGGCACCGCTCGGCCAGCGCCTCGATCTCGGCGAAGACCTGGGCGACGCCCGCCCCGGCGTCCCAGATCCCGACGCCCCGCAGCCCCGGGGTGTCGATCAGCACCCCGCCGCCGGGCACGGCGAACAGGTTGCGGGTGGTGGTGGTGTGCCGGCCCTTGCCGTCCCGGTCGCGGACGGCGTTCACCTCCTGGAGGTCCGCGCCGAGGAGCGCGTTGGCCAGGGTCGACTTGCCGGCCCCGGACTGGCCCAGCAGGACGGCGGTCCCCCGGCCGAGGTGGGCCCTCAGCTCGTCGATGCCCTGTCCGGTCTCGGCGCTCACCGCGATGACCTGGGCGCCCGGCGCGGCGGAGCGCACATCGTCGACGAGGTACCCGAGGCCCTCCGCGTCGGGCACGAGGTCCGCCTTGGTGAGGACCACGAGCGGCTGGGCGCCGCTCTCCCAGGCGAGGGCGAGGAAGCGCTCGACGCGGCCGAGGTCCACCTCGGCCGAGAGCGGGGCGGCGACGATCGCGTGGTCGACGTTGGCGGCGAGGATCTGGCCCTCGGACCGCTCGGAGGACGTGGCGCGCACGAACGCCGTGCGGCGCGGCAGCAGCGCGGTGACGGCCCCCTGCCCGGTGTCGAGCACCGCCCAGTCCCCGGTGCAGGGGAAGGCGACGGGGTCGGGGGTGGCGACCGGCGCGGTGTCGGCCTGGACGACGGCGGTGCCGCCGGGGCCGTCGGCGACGACGAGGTCGCAGCGGCCCCGGTCGACGCGGGCGATCCGGCCCGGTACGAGACCGGTGCCGGCGTGTGCGTCGAAGGCCGAGGCGTGCGCGTCGAACGCGGCGGCCCAGTCTGCGTCCCAGCCGTACGGCACGAGGACGTCATGGGGAGCCCCGGTGGACGGCGCGCGGGACGGCGTCGTGGTGGACGGGTTGAGAGATGCGTGGAACAAGGGGAAACCCTTCGAAGGGTGGCCCCGGCGGCGCGCTCGGCGCGCGTGCAGTCGAACTGTCGAAACTGTCGAAAGAAGTCAGCCGGAGGCCACGAAAGAGGTGGGGATGTCTTCCTGGGTGCGGGCAGCGCCCTGCGCGACGGCAAACATCGGCGTCCACCTCCTGCTCTCTCGGCTGTTCTGCTGTTCTCGCGTACGGCTGTTCTCGCCGGAGCGTAGGCGAGAAGGCTGACGGGGCGCCAACCCTTTTTCCGGCGGAACCCTTCGGGCTCCGCCCGGCCCGACCCCGTACAGCCCCCGCCCGAC
>NZ_JBPQTV010000337.1:0-7070 GCF_051386515.1 Streptomyces sp. URMC 123
GAGGCCCGGGTCGCCCGCCCCGGGCCTCCGCCCCGGGCGCGGGGAGGCCCGGCCCGCCGGGAACGGCACGAGGCCGGACGGGCGTGCCGTCCGGCCTCGGTGCTCGTGTCCGCCGCGCTCGGCGCCCCCACGGGCGCTCGGCGCGCGCGTCAGCCGACGCGCCCGCGCACCACCGCGACCGCCTCGGCGAGCGGGATCGCCTCCTGCTCACCGCTGGCCATGTCCTTGAGCTGCACCACGCCCTCGGCGAGATCGCGCTCGCCGAGCACCAGGGCGAAGCGGGCACCGGAGCGGTTGGCCGCCTTCATGGCCGCCTTCACACCCTTGCCGCCGTAGGAGAAGTCCGTCGCCACCCCGGCCCGGCGCAGCTCGGTGACCACGCCGAAGAGCGTCCGGCGGGCCTCCTCGCCGAGCGGCACGGCGAACACGTCGGTGGTGGCGGGCAGTCGGAGGTCGACGCCCTCCGCCTCCAGGGCGAGCACGGTGCGGTCCACGCCGAGGGCCCAGCCGACGGACGGCAGGGCGGGCCCGCCGATCATCTCGGAGAGGCCGTCGTAGCGACCGCCGCCGCCGACCGCCGACTGCGAGCCCAGGCCGTCGTGGACGAACTCGAAGGTGGTGCGGGTGTAGTAGTCCAGGCCGCGGACCAGCTTCTCGTCGTCCTCGAAGGCCACGCCGGCCGCCGTCAGCAGCTCGCGCACCTCCTCGTGGTACGCCTTGCACGCGTCGCACAGGTAGTCGCGCAGCATCGGCGCGCCCACCAACTGCTTCTGCACCTCGGCGCGCTTGTCGTCGAGGACCCGCAGCGGGTTGATCTCGGCGCGGCGGCGGGTGTCCTCGTCCAGGTCCAGGTCGCGCAGGAAGCCCTGGAGCGCCTCGCGGTAGACCGGACGGCACTCCTTGTCGCCCAGCGAGTTGAGCAGGATGCGGAAGTTCCGCAGGCCGAGCGAGCGGTACGCCTGGTCGGCGAGGATGATCAGCTCGGCGTCCAGCGCCGGGTCCTCCGTGCCGATCGCCTCGGCGCCGACCTGCGAGAAGTGCCGGTAGCGGCCCTTCTGCGGGCGCTCGTAGCGGTAGTAGGAACCGGAGTACCAGAGCTTGACGGGGAGGTTGCCCGCCTTGTGGAGGTTGGCCTCCAGCGCGGCGCGCAGCACGGAGGCGGTGCCCTCGGGGCGCAGCGCGAGGTTGTCCCCGCCCTTGGTGGTGAGGGTGTACATCTCCTTCGTCACGATGTCGGTGGACTCCCCGACACCGCGCGCGAACAGCTCGACGTTCTCGAAGCCGGGCGTCTCGATGTAGCCGTAGCCGGAGTTGCGCAGCGGCGCGGCGATGGCCTCGCGCACCGCGAGGAAGGCCGCCGAGTCGGGCGGCAGCAGGTCGTAGGTGCCCTTGGGGGCCTTGAAGGTGCTCACGAAAAACTCGTCACAATCCTCGTCGTGAAGCCGGGGTCCCGGCTCCGAGGCCGGCGGCCACCTCGCGCAGATACGGGTTGGTGGCGCGCTCGCGGCCGATGGTCGTCTGGGGGCCGTGGCCGGACAGCACCACGGTCGAGTCGTCGAGCGGCAGGCACACACGGGCCAGGGACTCGAGCATCTCGGCGTGGTCGCCGCCGGGCAGATCGGTGCGTCCGATGGAGCCGGCGAACAGCAGGTCGCCCGAGAAGAACACCGACGGGATGTCCGCCCCGTCGGGCGCCTCGGGCATCCGGAAGGTCACCGACCCCTTGGTATGGCCCGGCGCGTGGGCGACCCGGAACTCCAGCCCGGCGAGCTCCAGCACGCTCCCGTCGGCCAGTTCCCGCAGGTCGTCCGGCTCGCCCACGGTGAGCTCGCCCAGCAGCGGCATGCCGATCGACCGCCCCAGCGCCTTCTCCGGGTCGCTCATCATGTAGCGGTCCGCGGGGTGAATCCAGGCGGGCACGTCATGCGCGCCGCAGACCGGGACCACCGAGGCGACATGGTCGAGATGGCCATGCGTGAGGACGACGGCGACGGGCTTGAGCCGATGCTTGGCCAGCGCCTCCTCGACTCCCTGGGCGGCCTGATGGCCCGGGTCGATGATCACGCACTCCTCGCCGGCGGCGGGGGCGACCAGGTAGCAGTTGGTGCCCCAGGCCCCGGCGGGGAACCCGGCAATGAGCACGATCGTCCTTAATGAGTCGTCGAGTACGAGATCTGAGCAGATCAGAGCCTACCGGCGCGGGAGCGGCCACGGCGAACCCATACGGGGTCGGAGCGGCGAAATCCGTATACCGTACGGCTCACGTCGACCGGGGCGGCACCCGCGCCGGCCGGCCCATGAGGACACGAGGACGAGACGGTACGAGGAGAGCCCGGTGGTCTCGAAGGATCAGCGACGACGTCAGCTCGCGCGGGAGAAGTTCGAGCGCCAGCAACAGCGGCGCGCCGAGCAGCGGCGCAAGGCCCGCGTCCGCAACGCGGCGATCGCGGCCGCGGTGGCCGTGGTGGTCGCGCTCGGCGCGACGGCCTACGCCGTCGGCGGCCTCGGCGGCGGCGACGCCAAGGGCGACAGCGCGGCGCCGAGCCCGTCGGCGAGCAGCAAGGCCCCGGACCCGTGCGCCAAGCCCGCCCCCGGTGAGCCGTCCGGCAGAACCTGGGACAAGGAGCCGGCGATGACCATCGACACGGCCGCGGCCCACACCATGAAGCTGAAGACCACCTGTGGCGACATCGACCTGGCGCTGCAGGCGGACAAGGCGCCGCACACCGTCAACTCCTTCGCCTTCCTGGCCGGGCAGGGCTACTTCGACCACACCAAGTGCCACCGCCTGACCACCTCGGGCATCTATGTGCTCCAGTGCGGCGACCCCAAGGGCACCGGCATGGGCGACCCGGGCTACAAGCTCAAGGACGAGAACCTCAAGGACGAGCGGCTCAAGGGCGGCGTCTACCCCGCGGGCACGGTGGCGATGGCGAACGCCGGGCCGAACACCGGCGGCAGCCAGTTCTTCCTCGTCTACCAGGACAGTCCGCTGCCGGCGAACTACACCCCGTTCGGCACCGTCTCCGAGGCCGGCATGGCCGTGCTGAAGAAGATCGCCGCGGCGGGCGAGAGCGGTGGCGCCGGGGACGGCGCGCCCAACGCGACCGTGGTCATCGACAAGGCGACCGTCACCGCCTCCTGAGGCCCGACCGGGGAATTTCGGTCGCGCTGGATGCGGACAGCCGACCCGCCGTTCGCCTATGTTGGCGTTGTGCGGGGTGACTGCTCCGGCGAGCCATGTGCGGCGGTGCGATGGACCGCGCCGGCCGCCCGTCGGAACCGGCTCGGGCGGAGCCGCCCCGGCCCCTCCTGCCCGAAGGGGGCGGGGAGGGATGAACTGTGGACGATGCCCGCGGGCCATGGGCCCGCCGGGCATCATGTGGAGGAGGCGCTGTGAGCAGCGACCCATGGGGCCGCGTCGACGAGACGGGGACCGTTTACGTGCGTACAGCCGACGGCGAGCAGGTCGTCGGATCGTGGCAGGCGGGATCTCCCGAGGAGGCCCTCGCCTACTTCGAGCGCAAGTACGACGGGCTCGTCGTAGAGATCGGCCTCCTCGAACGCCGGGTGGGGACCACCGATATCTCCACCAAGGACGCCCTGACCGCCATCGAGCATCTGCGCGCACAGGTCGACGAGCACCACGCCGTCGGTGACCTCGACGCCCTGCGCCAGCGCCTCGACAAGCTGGTCGGCGACGTGGAGTCGCGCCGCGAGGAGCGCAAGGCCGCCAAGGCCAAGCAGGCCGAGGAGGCCCGCAAGGCCAAGGAGGCGCTGGTCGCCGAGGCCGAGGAGCTGGCCGCGAGCGAGCAGTGGCGGGCGGCAGGCGAGCGGCTGCGGGCCCTGGTGGACACCTGGAAGGGTCTGCCGCGGCTGGACCGCAAGTCGGACGACGAGCTGTGGCACCGCTTCTCGCACGCCCGGTCGGCGTTCTCCAAGCGGCGCAAGGCGCACTTCGCGGCCCTGGACGCCCAGCGCGAGGAGGCCCGCAAGGTCAAGGAGAAGCTGGTCGCCGAGGCCGAGGCGCTGTCCGGCTCCACCGACTGGGGGCCGACCGCGGCCCGGTACCGCGAGCTGATGGCGGAGTGGAAGGCGGCCGGGCGGGCCCAGCGGGAGGCCGAGGACGAGCTGTGGAACCGCTTCCGCGGCGCCCAGGACGTGTTCTTCCAGGCGCGCGGCGAGGTGTTCGCCGAGCGCGACGCGGAGCAGCAGGCCAACCTCACGCGCAAGGAGGAGCTGGCCGTCGAGGCGGAGAAGCTGCTCCCGGTGACGGACCTCAAGGCGGCGCGGGCAGCGTTCCGGGCGATCAACGAGCGCTGGGAGGCCATCGGCCATGTGCCGCGGGACGCCCGGCCGCGGATCGAGGGCCGGATGCACGCGGTGGAGCGGGCGATCCAGGAGGCCGAGGAGGCGGAGTGGCGCCGTACCAACCCCGAGGCGCGGGCGCGTGCCGCCGGGCTGACGGGGCAGCTCCAGGCGGCCGTGGACAAGCTGCGCGCGCAGGTCGACCAGGCCCGTGCGGCGGGTAACAACGCCCGGGCGGACAAGCTGGCCAAGGAGCTGGAGGGGCGGCAGGCGCTGCTCGACCAGGCGCTGAAGGGCCTGGAGGAGTTCGGCGGCTGACGCCACCCGGACCCGCCCCGCCGCTCACGGCGGGACACATGAGTGGGCCCCGGTACGCGATCGCGTACCGGGGCCCACTCATCTGCGCCGGAGGGTGGCGTGGCCCGCGGGCCGGGCGGCTACTGCCGGCGGGCGGAGGTGACGCGGTAGACGTCGTAGACGCCCTCCACGCCGCGCACCGCCTTGAGCACATGGCCCAGGTGCTTCGGGTCGCCCATCTCGAAGGTGAAGCGGGAGGTGGCCACCCGGTCGCGGGAGGTCTGGACCGCGGCGGACAGGATGTTCACATGCTGGTCGGAGAGGACCCGGGTGACGTCCGACAGCAGCCGGGACCGGTCCAGCGCCTCGACCTGGATGGCGACCAGGAAGACGGAGGACTGGGTCGGCGCCCACTCCACGTCGATGATCCGCTCCGGCTGCTGCGAGAGCGAGTCGACGTTCACACAGTCCTGGCGGTGGACCGATACGCCGCTGCCCCGGGTGACGAACCCGATGATGGGGTCGCCGGGGACCGGCGTGCAGCAGCGGGCCAGCTTCACCCAGACGTCGTCCACGCCCTTGACCACCACGCCCGGATCGGCGCTGGAGCGCCGCTTGGCGCGGCTGCGCAGCGGCGGCGCGGACTCGGCGATGTCCTCGTTGGCGGCCTCTTCGCCGCCCAGGGCCTGGACGAGCTTCTGGACGACGTTCTGCGCCGAGACATGGCCCTCGCCGATGGCCGCGTAGAGCGAGGAGATGTCGGGGTAGCGCATCTCGTGCGCGAGGGTGACCAGGGAGTCGCCCGTGAGGATGCGCTGGATCGGCAGGTTCTGCTTGCGCATGGCCCGCACGATGGCGTCCTTGCCCTGCTCGATCGCCTCGTCGCGGCGCTCCTTGGAGAACCAGGCACGGATCTTGTTGCGGGCGCGCGGGGACTTGACGAAGCCGAGCCAGTCGCGGGAGGGGCCGGCGCCGGGGGCCTTGGAGGTGAAGACCTCCACCAGGTCGCCGTTGTCCAGGGTCGATTCGAGCGGCACGAGCCGCCCGTTGACCCGGGCCCCTATGGTGCGGTGGCCGACCTCGGTGTGCACGGCGTAGGCGAAGTCGACGGGGGTGGCGCCGGCCGGCAGGGCAATGACATCGCCCTTGGGCGTGAAGACGAAGACCTCGTTGCGGGACAGGTCGAAGCGCAGGGACTCCAGGAACTCCCCCGGGTCCTCCGTCTCCTTCTGCCAGTCCAGCAACTGCCGCAGCCAGGCCATGTCGTTGACGGTGTCCTGGCCGGCGCCCTTGCCGGTGTGCCGGGGCACGTCGGTGCGGACCTTGGAGGCCCCGGCGACGGCCTCCTGCTTGTACTTCCAGTGCGCGGCGATGCCGTACTCCGCGCGGCGGTGCATGTCGAAGGTGCGGATCTGGAGCTCGACCGGCTTGCCGCTGGGGCCGATGACCGTCGTGTGCAGCGACTGGTACATGTTGAACTTCGGCATCGCGATGTAGTCCTTGAACCGGCCGGGGACCGGATTCCATCGCGCGTGGATGGTGCCGAGCGCCGCGTAGCAGTCCCGGACGGTGTCGACGAGCACCCGGATGCCCACCAGGTCGTAGATCTCCGCGAAGTCCCGGCCGCGGACGATCATCTTCTGGTAGACGGAGTAGTAGTGCTTGGGGCGGCCGGTCACGGTCGCCTTGATCCGGGCGGCGCGCAGATCGCCCTGCACCTGGTCGGTGACGATCGCCAGATACTCGTCCCGCTTGGGGGCGCGCTCGGCGACCAGGCGCACGATTTCGTCGTACATCTTGGGGTAGAGGATCGCGAAGGCGAGGTCCTCCAGCTCCCATTTGATGGTGTTCATGCCCAGCCGGTGCGCCAGCGGGGCGTAGATCTCCAGGGTCTCGCGGGCCTTCTTCTCCTGCTTCTCCCGCTTGAGGTAGCGCATGGTGCGCATGTTGTGCAGGCGGTCCGCGAGCTTGATGACCAGGACGCGCGGGTCCTTGGCCATGGCGACGACCATCTTGCGCACGGTCTCGGCCTGCGCGGCCTCGCCGAACTGCACCCGGTCGAGCTTGGTGACGCCGTCGACGAGCAGGGCGACCTGATCGCCGAAGTCGCGGCGCAGGTCGTCCAGGCCGTACTCGGTGTCCTCGACGGTGTCGTGCAGCAGCCCGGCCATCAGCGTGGCCGGGTCCATGCCGAGCTCGGCGAGGATCGTGGTCACCGCGAGCGGGTGGGTGATGTACGGGTCGCCGCTCTTGCGCTTCTGGCCGCGGTGCCAGCGCTCGGCGACCTGGTACGCCTTCTCCACCTGGCGCAGCGTGGCCGTCTCGATCTTCGGATCGTTGCTGCGGACGATCCTCAGCAGCGGTTCGAGCACGGGGTTGTACGGGCTCGAACGCTGGACGCCGAGCCGGGCCAGCCGGGCCCGCACCCGGTTGGAGGACCCGGAGCGGGCGGGGGTGGCTGGGGC
>NZ_JBPQTV010000338.1:0-7059 GCF_051386515.1 Streptomyces sp. URMC 123
CGCCGTGACGACCGTGGCGGCGAGCGCGGTGGCTTCAACCGTGACCGCGGTGGGGACCGTCCGTTCAACCGTGACCGTCGTGACGAGCGCGGCGGTGAGCGCGGTGGCTTCGGTGGCGGCCGTTCGTACGAGCGTCGTGACGACCGTCCGTTCAACCGCGACCGTCGTGACGAGCGCGGTGGCGAGCGCGGCGGTGACCGTGGCGGCTTCGGTGGCGGCCGTTCGTACGAGCGTCGTGACGACCGTCCGTTCAACCGCGACCGTCGCGACGAGCGCGGTGGCGAGCGCCGTGACGACCGTGGCGGCGAGCGCGGTGGCTTCAACCGTGACCGCGGTGGGGACCGTCCGTTCAACCGTGACCGCCGCGACGAGCGCGGTGGCGAGCGCGGTGGCTTCGGCGGCGGCCGCTCCTTCGAGCGCCGCGACCACAACCACCGTGGCGGCGACCGCCCGTTCAACCGCGACCGCCGCGACGAGCGCCCCTTCAACCGGGACCGTCGTGACGACCGTCCGGCCCGCCGCGACGACCACCGCGGCACCCGCCCGGCGGCCTCGTTCGACCGCCGCGCCGACAAGCCCCGCTGGAAGCGCAACGGCTGAGGCCGTGTGACCTCCCGCGACAGCCGCGCCTGAAGGGCCCGGACGCACGCCACGGCGTGCGTCCGGGCCCTTCGCGCTGCCGCCTTCGCCGGCGCGCCGATCGGCCGCCGACCGCCCCGCCGACGGGTCCGCCGCCGGTCCGCCCTCCCCTTGCCAGCGCCTTCTCGGGGCCCCCTGGCCCTCGTCCGGCCCCCGAGATCTGACAGACCCGCGACGCCCACCCGATACCCGGTCGGTCACTCGGCCGCCTCCGGCTATGCTCGGGGGAGCACGATCGTGGGCCGTTAGCTCAATTGGCAGAGCAGTGGACTTTTAATCCATTGGTTGTGGGTTCGAGTCCCACACGGCCTACCGCTCGACGAGGTCACCGCACCCCGGTGGCCCGCGCTTCTTCGCCCCGGCCGGGCGTGTCCGGCCGGGGCGAAGGCGTGTTCGGAGGCATATTCGGGGACAGGCGCGCGGCCGGCGGGGGGCGGGCGCGCCCACGGCGTCATGTCGGAGGAGCCGATCAACCGCTTTGCCCAGGATTCACCCCGACGGCCCCGTACCGATCCGTCCCGCCGTCGTTGACCCACGTCGGAATGGTCGGGACAGACAGGTCCCGGCCGGTCGGAAGGGGATGGGACATGAGCTTCGCGCAGCGCATCGCGGTGGTCATCGCGGCGGCGGTGGTGGCAGCGCCTCTGGGCATGAGCGCGGCCCAGGCGGGCGACAGGGACGGCGGCCCGGGCGGGGTGCTGTCGAACGTCTCCGGCAGGAACTCCTCGGGTCACGCCAACCTGTGCGGCACCGGCAAGGTGGCCCTGCTGAAGGACCGGACCTGCAAGAGCTACGACGGGAACGGGCGCGGTCACGACGGCGACCACTCGGGTCCCGCCGGCGGCGTCCTGTCCAACCTGCTGTTCGCCCGCAACGCCTCGGGGCACAGCAACAATTGCGGCAACGAGACCGTGGCGGTGCTGACCAGGACCACCTGCGTGACGGTGGACGAGTCGGGTTCGGCCCAGCACCGGGGCTGAGCGCGCGTCGCGGCCGGCCGGTCCCCGTGACGTGACGTCGTACGGGCGACCGGCCTTGCCGTACCCGCCGGCGCCGGCCGGAGCGGGCGGCTCGCCTCAGAAGTCGCCGCCGAAGCCTCCGCCGCCCCCGAAGTCGCCTCCGCCGAAGCCCCCGCCCCCGCCGAAGTCGCCGGGGTCGAAGTCCGCGCCGGAGTAGTCGCCGCCCTCGGGGCCGCCGGCACCGCCCCAGCCGCCGTCGGCGGCGTAGGCGCCGGGGGCGTGCATCATGCTGCCGAGCATGGTGCCCATGAGCAGGCCGGGCAGGATGCCACCGCCGAAGTAGCCGCCGGCCCAGGGGGCGTAGGCCGGGCCCGCGTCCCAGTACGGGCGGCGACCCGAGGCCGTCTCGACCGTACGGGACAGGGGCTCCTCGCCGTCCGCCAGCCGCGCCGCGTCCGCCGCGCAGACCGGGACCGTGCGCTCCGCGCCACCGGGCGGCGCCCATGTCGCGTCCTCGACCGAGGGGCCGTGCCGGGGGTCGAAGAAGCACGGCGGCCTGCGTTCGGGCAGCGGACGGCCCTCGCGGCGGGCGGCGAGCACGGCCAGGGCGAAGCGGCCCTCCTCCAGGGCCTCGGTCACGGCCCGCACGTCGTCCGGGTGGCGGGCGGCCGCCATGGCGGCCTTCGCGCGTTCGTAGGCGTCGAGCCCGCGCCCGTAGTCCTCGCGCATCGCGTCGTCCGCCTCGGGCGACGCCGGCTGGAAGTCCAGCCGGTCGAGCTCCTCGCCGAAGGCGGTGATGTCCTCGTCGACGACGGTCCGCAGGCGCTCCAGCTGGGCCCGTTCCTCCTCGGCCCGGCGCTTCTTGCTCCGCTGATGCATCAGGAACGCTCCGCCGCCGCCCGCGGCGAGCAGGGCGACGAGCGCCACTGCGGCGCCGGCGCCGAGGCCGCCGCCGGAGGAGCCGCTGTCCCAGGAGGACGGCGCCCGGCCGTTCGCCTGCCGGAGCGCGTCGTCGACGAAGCTCTCCAGCTGGGCCGCGGCGTCGCCCGGGTGGGACCGCCCGACCTCGCCGGTGAGGTTGCTGACGGCGTTGCGCGGCATCACGCGCGGATCGGCGCCCGCGCTGAAGCGGTCACCGAGCTGGACGGCGTACACGCCGGTGATCCCGGTCTTGGCGCGCAGGTCCTGGAGGAGCGTGCCGGGCGGGTACTCGGGCGCGGTGGGCAGCACGGCCACGAAGACCGGCTTGCCCGCGTCCTCGATCTTGTCGGCGAGGGCCTTGGCGCGGTCCGGTGGGAGTCGGTCGGACGCCCGCGGGTCGACGTAGACGGGCCCGTCGTGCAGGGCGTCCGCGGCGGCGTCGAGGCCGTCGGCCGCGCGGGCGCTCGTGGTGGTCGCGGCGGCCGCCATCAGCAGCGCCGTGAGGAGTGCGGCGAGAAGGGCGAGGGGACGCACCCGTATCCGCCGCGCCTGCCGCCTCCGCGGCCGGCGCGCCGATCGGCTGCCCGCCCGGCGCGATGCGCTGGTCATATGTACGACGCTACCCGATGCGCGCCGTTTATCCGCAGGGTGCGGGCGTCATCGCTTCACGGGGTGAGCGTGGGGATGCGCCGCGTCATCGCCCCCGAAGGGAGGTCCCGGGCAGGGGGGCCGCGGAGGCGCGAGCGGGGCGGGCCGCATCGCATAACAACTGATGAACGATCAGATGAAGGCAGGTTTGACGAGGGGGGATCAGTTCGGGCGCATAGATGGGGAAATGGCCGGAGAAGGTCACCTGTCGGTTCGCAATGATCAAGCTGCGCGGCTTGGAAAGAAGTGACTCTTTCTATTAACGTTCGATAACGCAGTGCGGTCGTCCCAGCTGCCACAAGAGGCGGCACCGTGCGCCGTCGCCGAATCCCGCACCACGAGGAACCGGGGAACCACCACCCTGGGGTGAATCGGTGCCTCCACCCGCCCATGGGCCCGTCCAGGCGCCCATGGACCACGGATCACAGCTCGCGGCCCCGCGCCGCGTCACGATCACGGGTCGCCGTCGTGGAGGAGCCGTAGGAGACCTTCCTGCTCCGAACCCGTCAGCTAACCCGGTAGGCGAGGAGGAAGGAAGGAGAGCGCCCGCATGGCGCCCAACACCCCCACCGGTTCGGCCGGATACCCCGGATTCGTCGCCGAGCCCCCGGCCGGCGGCGGCGAGGGCGGCACCTGGAACCCCACCGCGGAGTCCGTCGCCCCGGTCCGCGGCCGCCATCGCGTGGTCAAGCAGCGCGGCGGCTCGATGGCCCGCAGCTCGGCCGTGCTGGGTGTCGGCGTCATCGCGGCGGTCGGCGCCGGCGGCATGGCCACTGCCAAGGAGCGGCCCCCGGTCTCCATCGCCGTGCCCGACCTCTCCCGGGTCGTGAACCAGCTCCCCGACGCAGAGTCCCTGCCGGGCATCGGCTCTCTGGTGAGGGGCGACGCCGCCGCCGAGGGTGCCACCGCGGGGGACGCGGGCACCGCGCGGCAGGCCGCCGCCCCGCTCACCCAGGCCGGCCTGACCACGGCCGAGGCGGAGCAGGGCACCGGCGCGGGCGAGGCGCTGCGCGCCCGCATCATGCGCCAGGCCGAGCAGCAGCAGTCGGCGGCCGACGCCGCGGAGCGCACCGCCGCCGAGCGCGCGGCGGCCACGTCGGCGGCGGCGGAGGCCGCGGAGACCGCCCAGGCGCAGGCCGAGGCGGAGGCCGCGGAGGAGGCGAAGCGGAAGAAGGCCGCGGAGGACGCCCAGGCGCAGGCCGAACGCGCGGGGGGCGGCGGCGAGGAGGACGGCGGCTCGGGCGGCTCCGGCGGTTCGGGCGGCGGTGACGAGGACGGGTCCGGGGGGACGGCCAAGGCGTCGGGCGGCCATGTCGCGCCACTGGCCTCGTACACCCTGACCTCGACCTTCGGCGAGTCCGGTTCCATGTGGTCGCGCAACCACACCGGCCAGGACTTCGCCGCCCCGACGGGCACCCCGGTCAAGGCCGTGCACGGCGGCACCATCACCCAGGCCGGCTGGGCGGGCGCGTACGGCTATCGCATCGTGCTCACGCTGCCGGACGGTACGGAGATCTGGTACTGCCATCTGTCGTCGATGACGAAGACCTCCGGTTCGGTCGGGGCCGGCGAGACCATCGGCCGGGTCGGCGCCACGGGCAATGTCACCGGACCGCATCTGCACCTGGAGGTCCGGCCGGGCGGCGGCTCGCCCGTCAACCCGCTGTCCTGGCTGCGCGGCCACGGCGTCGACGTCTGAGCGGGCGGCTGCGGGGGCCATAACCGGAACGTGCCGGGGTCCGCAACCGGAACGGATTTCGCTGGGCAGCGGGCCGCCGCCGGGCCCTCTCGTAAGGGCCGCGTCCGCCGAACACCCCGTACGGGAACGGGAAACCCGTGGTCGCGGCGGTGCGTTTGCGGCCGTACATCGCATGCATGAGCCTTGGTCGTACGGGAACCCGCTTCGGCGACTTCCGCGACGAGGAGGGTGCGATGACGACCGCCGCTCACCGAGAGGATCACGGGGAGGACCAAGGGGACTGCCGGGGAACGGGGCGCATCGTCCCCAAGGCGGCCCAGGGGAGAGACCAGGGCCCGGCCCCGGCCGGAGACGCGCCGAGGGGACCGGGCGACGACCCCGGGGGCAGGGGTGAGGGCGGCCCCCGAATAGCCGAGGGCTCCCGACCGCCCGCCGCCGAGACCCGCGCCGCTGATCCGCGCGCCGCCGAGACCCGCGCCGCCGAGACCCGCGCCGCCGAGACAGCCGAGGCACCCGCCGTCGCGAAAACCGGCCCCGAGGCACCCGCCGCCGAGACACCCGGCGCCGACCTCGGCACCATCACCACCGACGTCCCCGCGCGGCTCGACCGACTTCCCTGGGCGCGCTGGCACTGGATGATCGTCATCGGACTCGGCACGGTCTGGATACTCGACGGCCTGGAGGTCACGGTCGTCGGCAACATCGCCGGCCGGCTCTCGGAGCAGGGCAGCGGACTGCCCATCAGCTCCGCGCAGGTCACCGGCCTGGCCGCCGCTCTCTACGTCGCGGGCGCCTGTCTGGGCGCCCTTTTCTTCGGCTGGCTGACGGACCGCTTCGGCCGCCGGAAGCTCTTCATGCTGACCCTCGCGGTCTACCTCGCGGCGACCGCGCTGACCGCCGTCTCCTTCTCCAACTGGTGGTTCTTCGCCTTCCGCTTCCTCACCGGCTTCGGCATCGGTGGTGAGTACGCCGCCATCAACTCCGCCATCGACGAGCTGATCCCCTCCGAGTACCGCGGCCGCGTCGACCTGATCATCAACGGCAGCTTCTGGCTCGGCGCGGTGGGCGGCTCGCTGCTCTCCATCGTCATGCTGGACACCGACTTCTTCGCCGCGAACGTCGGCTGGCGGCTGACCTTCGCGCTCGGCGTGGTGCTCGGGCTGGTGATCCTCCTGGTGCGGCGCAATGTGCCCGAGAGTCCACGCTGGCTGTTCATCCACGGCCGGGGCGCGGAGGCGGAAGAGCTGGTCCGCGACGCGGAGCGGCAGATCGAGGCCGAGACCGGCCGGCCGCTGCCGCCCCCCGACCACGAGATCACCATCCACCAGCGCACCAGCATCGGCTTCGGCACCATCGCCCGTACGGTCTTCTCCACCTACCGCAAGCGGACCGTGCTCGGCTTCGCGCTCTTCATCGGCCAGGCGTTCCTCTACAACGCGATCACCTTCGGCTTCGGGGCGATCCTCACCACCTTCTACGACGTGCCGACCGGCTCCACCGGCTACTACTTCGCGGTCATCGCGGTCGGCAACTTCCTCGGGCCGCTGCTGCTCGGAAAGCTGTTCGACACCATCGGCCGGCGCGTGATGATCTCCAGCACGTATCTGCTCGCCGGCGTGCTGCTGTTCGGCACGGCCTGGCTCTTCGACGGCGGACACCTCACCGCCAAGACGCTGACGGCGTGCTGGTGCGTGGTGCTCTTCTTCGCCTCCGCGGGCGCCAGCTCGGCCTACCTGACCGTCAGCGAGATCTTCCCCATGGAGACCCGCGCGATGGCGATCGCCTTCTTCTACGCCCTCGGCACGGCGGCGGGCGGCATCAGCGGACCGCTGGTCTTCGCCGAGCTCACCGAGTCCGGGGTGGTCTCCGACACGGTGATCGCGTTCCAGATCGGCGCCGCGCTGATGACGATGGCCGGACTGGTGGCCGCGCTGCTGGCGGTCAAGGCGGAACGGCGGTCGCTGGAGGACATCGCGGCCCCGCTGTCCGCGGCAGCGGCGGCGGTGAAGGGGCATGTGCGCACCGGCGCCGCCAAGAGCCCGGCGGCGGCACGGGCCACGACGGGCACCACGGGAACGGGCATGACGGGCTGAGCCGCCGGCTCCCGGGCCGGCCCGCGGCCTCAGCAGCCCCAGCAATCACCCCAGCACCACCGGCCGCAACACCAGCCGCAGCCGCACCCCCAGCCGGGCT
>NZ_JBPQTV010000339.1:0-6975 GCF_051386515.1 Streptomyces sp. URMC 123
TCCGCGCTCGTGCCCGGCCCCCCGCCCCTGCCCGAGCGCGGAGGGGCACCCGAGGCGCCCGAGAACGTACGGTCACCCGAGCACATACGCGCGCCCGAACACGTACAGGAGCCCGAGCACGTACCGGCGCCCGAGCCGGCGCCCGCGCCCCCGCGCGCCCCCGCTGCGGACAGCGTGCCGCACGTGCTGTGCGTGCGCTTCCACCCGCTGTCGAGTGAACCCCTCGGGGAGGAGGCGTACGAGGGACTGCTCGCGCTGCTCGGCGAGTTCACCCCCGTCGTCGAGGCCCTGCCGCCCGACGCCGCCCTCGCGGACGTGCGCGGCGCGCTGCGCTACTTTCGGCGCGACGCGGCCCAACTGGCCGAGCTCGTCCGGGTCCGGGCGCTCGCCCGGTACGGCGCCGACTGCGTCATCGGCGTCGCCGCCAACCCCCTGCTCGCCCGGATGGCCGCCCAGGACGGCGCGCCCGGCGCGATCCGTACGGTGCCCGCCGAGCCCGCCGCGGTGGCCGGCTTCCTCGAACGCAAGCCCGCGGTCGCCCTGCACGGGATCGGCCCGGCGACCGCCCGGACCCTGGCCGCGTACGGTCTGGACAGCGTCGACCGGATCGCCGCCGCGCCGCTCTCCGCCCTCACCCGCATCCTCGGCGCGACCGCCGGGCGGCGCGTCCACGAACGGGCCCACGGCATCGACCCCTCGCCCGTCACCCCCAACGCCCCGGCCCGCTCCGCCGGTGCCGAACACCGCTTCGGCCACGACGAGCTGGACCCCGAGCGGCGGCGTCGCGCGCTGCTCTCCCTCGCCGACGAACTCGGCGCCCGGCTGCGCGCCGAGGGCCGGATCGCCCGCGCCCTGACCCTCACCGTCCGCTACGCCGACCGCTCCACGACCACCCGGACCCGGGCGCTCGCCGAGCCGACGGCGCACACGCCGGCGCTCACCGAGGCCGCGTACGCCCTGCACGCCGCGCTCGGTCTGCAGCGCGCCCGGGTGCGGGCGCTGTCCCTGCGGGCGGAGGACCTGACCGGCGCCGACCACGCCGCCCACCAGCTCTCCCTGGACCCGGAGGACGAGAAGGCGCGGCGCGTGGAGGCGGCCGTGGACCGCGCCCGCGCCCGCTTCGGCCACCACGCGGCGCACTCCGCCGCGCTGCTGCGGCGCGACGTGGCCTGAACCGCCCTGTTGTGACGCAGCACACAGCTTCGATTTCAGTGTGCTGTCCGTAGTCGACGTCCCCTCGGTGGTCCGGACCAATCCGGGCATCGCGGCCAGCGACGGGGGTGCGTCCGCTACGCGCTGTCCCGGAAATAGAGGTACATGGTTCCGCATGTGAACTTCGGGGCGCCTGCCCGGGAATGCTCGGCTTAGGGTCTGCGGGCGTGCCGGAGATCCCGCACGCCGGGCGGCG
Source organism: Streptomyces sp. URMC 123 (assembly GCF_051386515.1). Taxonomy (NCBI): domain Bacteria; kingdom Bacillati; phylum Actinomycetota; class Actinomycetes; order Kitasatosporales; family Streptomycetaceae; genus Streptomyces; species Streptomyces sp. URMC 123. Next base: position 1,409 of record NZ_JBPQTV010000339.1, read on the forward strand.
GCAGGCAGTGCTGTCGGACCCGACCTCTGTCAGGGAGCGTCATGACGTACGCGAGCGGAAAATCGATGGGAGCAGTCTTCGCGATGCTCCTGGGCCTTCTCTTCATCGGTGCGCCGCAGGCGATCGCCGAGACCGGTTCCAGCACGGTCCAGATCTCCCGCGAGGCCAACGAGCCCACCCGGGCGATAGCCGCCGCCGCCCCGGCGGCCGCCGCCGCGGCCGCCAATGTGTGCGGCACGGGCTACACCCTCTACTACGCCGAGCGGCTCCCCGACGAGCGCCGCTTCGGCACGCTCTTCATCTACACCAAGCCCGGCGCGGGCAACGACCAGCCGGTGTGCTCGATCTTCGACAACAACACGGGCGTCGCGAAGTACATGAAGATCAAGCTGTGCTCGAACTACATCGCCGACGGCTGCAAGGAGGACTCGGGCACCTTCAGCCAGTACGCGGGCCCCGTCTACCAGAAGCGTGGCGGCTGCGGCAAGGTCACGGCGATCATGAAGAGCACCGCCTCGTCGCCGGCGCTCATCGACGCGGTGCGCGGCACGACGGCCTGCTGAATCGTTCCGCGGCCCCGTATTTCCGCAGCCCTGTAGCTCTGTAGCTGTGCAGCCTTGTGGCTGTGCGGCCGAGTCGCCCAGTCGACACGGCGACTCGGCAACACGGCGATGCGGCGACATGGCACCCCGGCCCCGTACCTGGCGCAGGTACGGGGCCGGGGCATGTCCGGCACCTCTCGCCTGTCGTGATCAGCGGGTGGGCGGGAGGCCGCGCCGGCGCCGCAGCCGGGGAGCGAGGATCATCGCGGCCGCGCCGAGCGCGAGCACCGCGGCCCCGCCGACGGCGAGCGGCAGCGTGGTGCCGCTCCCGCCGGTCTGGGCGAGGTTCTCCGTCCGTACGGGGGTGGCGGAGCCGTTGGGGGCGGGCTGGTTGCCCGTCGTGGTGCCGTTCGTGCCCGTGCTCCGGTCGTCGGTGCCCCCGCCGCCGGCCGGCGCGCTCTTCGGCCGAACGTCCTTGGCGTCGCCGGCGCCGGACGTGCCGGGCGCGCCGGCGGTGCCGGGTGCGGTCTGCGGCTGGTGGTCGTCGCCGCCGTGGCCGCCGTGGTCCACGGTGGACTTGCTCGCGCCGGCGGCGATCTGGGCGTCGCTCGGGGCGGCGGGCGCGGCCGGCGCGGCGGCCTCGCCCGCCGATGCCGCGGCGGCCTTGCCGAACACGACGTCGGAGCAGGTGTAGAACGCCTCGGGGCTGTCCGAGCGCTGCCAGACGCTGTAGATCAGATGGCGGCCGGTCTTCCGGGGAACGGTGCCGTTGAAGACGTAACTGCCGTTCCTGAGCGTCGGGTCGGTGACGGAGGCGAACGGCTTGGCCTCCAGATCGGACCACTTCAGGGGCTTGGACGGGTCGTAGCCGTCCTTGGTGATGTAGAGCTGGAAGCTTCCCCGGTGCGGGGCGGTGGCGCGGTAGGCGAAGGTGTGCGCGCCGCTCTTCATGGTGGTGGCGGGCCAGTCGGCGCGCGGCAGGTCCAGCCCCTTGTACTTGTCCCGGCCGGCGCTGCACAGCTTGCCGTCCGGTATGCGTTGCTGGTGCCGCCCGGCGACATCACCGATGTTCACCTCGTTCCAGTCGTAGAGCGCCTGGGTGCCGCCGGCCCGCACGGCGGCCTTGCAGGCGGCCGACTTGGGGTTCTCCGGCCCCTCCGCGTAGCACGCCGAGACCCGGCTGACCGGGTTCGTCATGGAGCCGTGCGCGGCGGCGGTACCCGCCGTGGCCAGTGACCCGAACACGGTGAGCCCGGCGACTGCGGCGAGGGCGAGCGGGGTCGCGAGCGGCGCGGGGCCGGCGACGGTCCTGGCGGCCGTACGGCGAGCGGTCATCGTGAGCGTCTCCTTCGGGGGAGGCTGTGGGGGGACGACGGAATGTGGGGTTCCGAACCGGGGCGGGCGGCGGACGGCGCGCCTCCCCGAAGCGTCCCGAACCCGCCGGACCCGCCCCGGCGAGCAGCACGCTAGCCCTCCGCTTCCCGGATTTCCGCTGTTCGGCGGGGCGTTGGGCGATCTTTATGGACGGCTTAAGGAGGGCCTAAGCGCGGGCTGAGGGTGGCCGGCGGGCGGGTGGCCGGGCGGCGCGTCGTATCGCAGTGATCACGTCTCACGCGCCCGCGCGCGAGCGTCGTGGCAGGGTGGTGCCATGACCGCTCCGAACGATCGTGCGCCCGCGCTTCGGCTGATCGAAGACACCGTCGACCCCGGCAGCTGGCAGTCCTGGGACGAGCCCGTCGACCTCGCCGTGGCGGACGAGTCGTACCGCTCCGATCTGGAACGCGCCCGGGAGCGCACCGGGCTCGACGAGTCCGTCATCACCGGCGAGGGCCGCGTCCACGGCCGCCGGGTCGCGGTCGTCGCCTGTGAGTTCCGCTTCCTGGCCGGGTCGATCGGGGTCGCGGCCGGAGAGCGGCTCGTACGGGCCGTGGAGCGGGCCACGGCCGAGCGCCTCCCCCTCCTCGCCGCGCCCGCCTCCGGCGGCACCCGCATGCAGGAAGGGACGATCGCCTTCGTCCAGATGGTCAAGGTCACCGCGGCGATCGCCGAACACAAGGCCGCCGGCCTGCCCTACCTGGTCTATCTGCGCCACCCGACGACCGGCGGCGTCCTCGCCTCCTGGGGGTCTCTCGGCCATGTCACGGCCGCCGAGCCCGGCGCCCTCATCGGCTTCCTGGGGCCGCGCGTCCACCAGGCCCTCTACGGCGAGGAGTTCCCCTCCGGGGTGCAGACCGCCGAGAACCTGCTGCACCACGGGCTGGTGGACGCCGTACTGCCGCAGGACCAGCTCAGAGGCGTCGCGGCGCGCGCGCTCGGTGTCCTGTGCGGGGACACGGCGGGGGAGGGTGCCGCGCCCGTGGGGGCCCCGGGTGCCGTGCCCGTGGGGGCCGTGCCCGCGGGCGCCGTGCCCCTGGGGTCCGTGCCCCTGAGCGCTGTGCCCCTGGGTGCCGCGCCCGCCGGCGCGGAAGACGCTTCGGGCGCCGCCTCGTCCAGCGCGCCCGCCGCCGGGGAATCCGTACGGCGCTCCCGCCGCGGCGAGCGCCCCGGCGTGCGCGACCTGTTGCGCGTGGCCGGGCGCGACGTCACCCCCCTCAGCGGTACGGGCGCGGGCGAGCACGACCCGGGTCTGCTCCTCGCGCTGGCCCGGATCGGCGGCACGCCCTGCGTGGTCCTCGGTCACGACCGCCGGGGCGAGGAGCAGCCCCCGCTGGGCCCCGGTGGCCTGCGGGAGGCCCGGCGCGGCATGCGGATCGCGGCCGAACTGGGCCTGCCGCTGCTCACCGTGGTCGACACGGCCGGCGCCGCGCTCTCCCGGGAGGCCGAGGAGGGCGGCCTCGCCGCGGAGATCGCCCGCTGCCTCGCCGATCTCGTCACCCTGCCCGCGCCCACCCTCTGTCTGCTGCTCGGGCAGGGCGCCGGCGGCGGCGCCCTCGCGCTGCTGCCCGCCGACCGGGTGCTCGCCGCACGGCACGCCTGGCTCTCCCCGCTGCCGCCGGAGGGCGCGTCCGCGATCCTCCACCGGACCACGCACCGCGCGTTCGAGGTGGCCGGGCGCCAGGGCGTGCGCTCGGCGGACCTGCTCGCGCACGGGATCGTGGACCGCGTCATCGAGGAGGCCGAGGAGGCGGACGTCGCGGCGGGGGCGGGGCGAGGGAGCGGCGAGCCGTACGAGGCCGGGGCCGGGCGGGGTGGCGAGGCGCCGGACGCGGCCGATCTGCCGCGGGCGTTCCTCATCCGGCTCGGGGCGATCCTCGGCACGGAACTCGCCGAGCTGCGCGCCCGGGACCCCGAGGCCCGGCTCGCGGCCCGCCGCGCCCGCCACCGCGCCCTGGGCACGGTCCCGCGCTGATGCGCGTCCTGATGCGCGCCGCACAGTTCTGACGCGCGGCCGCGACGCGTGCGGTTACGTCCTGACCCGCGCGGTCACTCCTGAGCGGGGCCCGTCCTGACGCGCGCGGTCAGTACTGACGAGGGCCCGTCCTGACGTGTGCGGTCAGTACTGATGCGGGCCCGCCCACCGCCCGGGCGGGGCCCCGGTCCGGCCCGGCCGGGACCCGTACGCCCGGCGCGCGTCACCGGCCCACCGTGTCGCCCGACCCCCCGTCCCCTCTGGTGACCAGCGCCAGATGGCCCCCCTCGTGCAGCGCGCCATCAGTACGGAGCGTGCGCAGCACCCGTGCTGTCGTCGCGCCGATGAGGTGGATCTCGCCGTGGCCGCCCCGGGTGACCGCGAGGAGATCGGCCCCGGGGGACGCCGCCACCGCCCGCCGCTGGACACCGTCCCAGGGGGTGCCGCCCTCCCGGGGCGCGCCGTCCATCGCGGGCAGCGGGATACGGGCCGTCACCTGCGGGACGCCACGGGCGTCGGCGAAGGCGCTGTCGACCAGGACGAGTTCGTCGCCGCGCGGATGGATGCGCGTGAACGCGGCCCGGTCGGCCGTGAGGGCGAGCCGGAAGACCAGGCCGGGGCCGAGCGGAAGGCGACCGGTGCGGCCCTCGTCGAGCCGGTGCCACCAGGCGTCGTTGGTCCACTCCGGCCAGCGCCCGGGGTCGGCCGGGCCTCCGCGCACGGTGCTCCACAGCGTGCGGTGCGCCGGGTCCGGCCGCAGGTAGTAGCCGCGCCCGCCCGCGCGCCCGCAGGCGTCCCACGGCAGCCCGGGACCGGCGGCCAGCCGGCCCGCCCCCGCGCGTACGGCCGTGCGGACGCCGTCCTCGGTGGCCGTGAACAGCCGCCCGGTCAGGGGGTCGACGGCGTCCCCGTGGCCGTCGTCCGGCAGCGGCAGCGTGTCGCACGGCTCGACGAGCGGGCAGCCGGGGCCGGCCCGGAACAGCGCGTCGAGCCGGTACGCGCCGAGGGAGCCCGGCATCCGATGGCGCATCACCAGCAGGGGCGGCGAGCCCGCCGCGTCCGTACGGGCGGAGGCACGCGCCTCACCGGCCCCGTAACCGTGCTCGTGCCCGTAACCGTGCCCGGCCCCGTAACCGCGCTCGTGCCCGCGCTCGCCGGAGCCGTACGCGCCGAGGAACGCGACGCCCGGCTCGCCGACCCGCGTCCGCACCCGTACGGCGCGCGGTGGCCCGCCGCCGTCCGGCGTCAGATCGACGACCGTCAGCAGATCGCTCCACGGTTCGGCGTGCGGGCCGCACCCCGTGGAGACGGCGAGGAACCGGCCGGACGGGTCCGTCGCCAGGTGCTCGGCGGGCACCGCCACCGGCACGGTCGCGCTCACCAGGGGGCGGCCGGCCCCGGCGGCGAAGGGGTCGAGCAGGACGACCTCGCCGGCGAGGTCGTCGACGAAGGCCAGCCGCCCGCCCGGCAGGCGCAGAAACCCCGCGTGCTCGGAGAGATGGCGGCCCTCCAGCCGGGCCAGGAGCCGCCCGCCGTGGGGTTCGAAGACCTGGACGACGCCGGCGACGTGATCGGCCGCGACAAGGCGCGCTCCGGCCTCGGGAGGGGGCGGACAGGCGGGTCCTGGCGTGGGCCGCGAAAGGGACATCGTGGACTTCCTCGGGGAGGGCGGGTTG
>NZ_JBPQTV010000340.1:0-6942 GCF_051386515.1 Streptomyces sp. URMC 123
ACCACGTTCGCCTGCGCGCACGGGCCCAGGCAGTCGGACGTGCGGACCGCCAGCCGTCCGTTCGACTCCGCCGCCGCGCCTGAGACCGCCGCGAGGTCGCGAACCCGTCTCACGTCACGTCCTCGTGGCGTTGAGGCTGCACGTACGAGAGCAAGGCCCCGCACACTCGGCCCAGCCGGAAGACCGCTGTCCGCAGCCCGTCATCCGGTTCTTCGTCGAGGACCCGCCGCGCCGCGTCGCAACTGGACTGGCACAGGTACCAGGAGGGATCACCGCGTTCGAGGGAGTCGGCCAGCGCCTGCACCTGCGGCCGCAACACGCGGACGTACCCCCGAAGCCGGTACCGGAGATCGGCCAGTTCCCGAGGCGGCAGAAAGCAGCGCACCGCCAATGCCTGCTCGACCGCCAACGAAATGGCACCCGTATCGATGGGATCTCGGTGCGGCTCCGCGTCCGCTTGCCGCTCCGTCGAGCGCACAGGTCGTTTTCTCACCGTCCCAGGGTCTTGCTACGGAGTGTGCCGCTCCATATCCGGCCGGTAATCTCACGGTGGGATGACTTCCCATCCCTCTCTGGACGGGCGGAGTTGGTGTGTCGACCATCGCATCGATCATGTTGCCCGCATGGGCGTGGGAACGAGCCGAAGTGCGACAGGCGCTTCTGGCTCGAGACGTCGGTGCCGTATTCCGGTATGCGCAGAAGTACACGGGCGCCAGCCAAGGAAGGATCGCCGCAGCGGCTGGGCTGACCCAGTCCCGGGTCAACGAAATCATCAATGGTCGCAGAGCAGTCTCCCGACTCGATGTCTACGAGCGCATCGCGAACGGTCTGGGCATGCCGGATGAAGCGCGCGGCCTTCTCGGCCTGGCTGCGCGGGGAACGGCGTCCAGCAGTGGGAAGGCCTTCGACCTCGCGGCCTTTCCCGAGGTGGTGCGGGTGTACGCGGAACAGGCCTCGGCCGCCGAAGAGATCCGCCAGCAAGCGCGCAGCGCCACGGAACTCGACGTGCTCGCGGTGCGCGGCCTTGGCCTGATCGGCCTGAACGACTCCCTGCTGCGCACGTGTCTGTCACGCCGACCGGGCGACCAGACGCCGAAAGTCCGCGTACTTCTCCTCGACCCGGAAGCGGATGCGCTCGCCCGACGTGCCGCTGAGATCGGTGAATCGGCCGAAGCCCTCTCCGGAGGCGTGCGCTTCACCGAGGCGCGCCTCAGGGAGCTCGCAAGCAGCTGTGACGTACAGGTGTACCGCTACCGCACGTTGCCGACATGGCGCGTCATCCGCATCGACTCCACGATGTTCGTGGGTGTGTTCGACGCGGGGTGGGAAGGACACGAGTCGGCCACGTACAAGGTCATGCAGACAGCGCATGGACCGCTGTACCGGGGCTTCAGGCGCATGTTCGAGGACCTTGTGCGCGAGTCCCGTCGCACGGTGTGAAAGCCGAGGAAGAGGGGGCCCCGAGTGATCGAAGCAGAGCTGAAGGCACGCGTACGGGCGGTCGAGGACGTGCGGCGAAGGCTGGAGAAGCGGGCCGTCGCGCAGGTCGAGGTGTACCGGGATACGTACTACGACGACGCGTCCGGCTCGCTCGCCGCCGAGGGCCGGGAGTTGCGGGTCCGCACCGTGCACGGCGCCGAGGGAACACGCTCCCTGCTCACCTATAAGGGCGCCACCGTCGACCGGGCGTCGGGATCGAAGCCGGAACACGAGACGGGCGTGGCCGACCCGGAGGCCACGCACGCGGTCCTCCGCGGACTCGGCTACAGGGTGACGGTCGCATTCGAGAAGCGGTGCAGCAACTACGCGTTCGAGGCCGCCGACCGCCGCATGCTGGCTACGCTGGTGCGGGTGCCGGAGATCGACGGAACCTTCGTCGAGCTCGAAACGCTCGTGGCCGACGAGAAGGACATGAAGGCCGCCCTCGGCGATGTGCGGTCGGTCCTCCGGAACCTGGGCATCGAGGACGACGACCTCACCACGGAGCTGTACACGGATGCGGTGCGAGCAGCGCGCTCGCGCGCATGAGGCCGCTGCGAAGTGCCGGAACAGCTCGGGTGACCCGCCCGAGGAAGGCGCCGTCGGGTCGAACGGGTGGACGCGGAACTACACGTGCGGAACGCGGCGGGTTGGTGGGGTGTGGGTAGGTAAGGGTGACGGTCACGCCGAGGAGGAAGCGGGCGACCCATGGAAGCCGACCGGACCCCCACCGCCGGAACCGAACCCGAAGCCGAAGCTGAACCCGAACCCGAGCCGGGACCCGGACCCGGGCCGTGGCCAGAGCCGGGGTCCGGGGGCGCACCCGCTTCCCACCCCGACGCCGGGCCCGAACGGCCGCCCCGCGCCGGGGCGCCGCCGGCCATCGGCCGCGCCGCCGGAGGCGGCCCCCGCGGCGGGCCCGCCCTCTGCATCGGCGTCGTCCTCCCCCGCACCGGGCGCCTCGCCGACCTCGGCGATCCGATGTCGTTCGTCGTGGAACTGCTCGCCCCCACCCTCCGGCACATCACCCGCGGCGCCCGCCGGCACCCCGTACGCCTCGTGTGCCGGGACAGCCGGTCCGACCCGGCCGCGGCCCGGCACGCCGTCGGGGAGCTGCTCCGCGAGGAGGGCGCGCAGATCATCGTGACCATGGCCGGCACCCGCGTGCTGCCCGCCGTCGCCGACACCTGCGAGGCCCTCGGCGTGCCCTGCGTCTCGACGACGTTCCCCTGGCAGGCGTACTACTACGGCCGCGGCGCCACCGACGCGCGGCCGTTCCGCTGGACGTACCACTTCGCCTGGGGCCTGGACGACATCGCCCACGTGTTCGCGCAGATGTGGGAGCGGCTGGACGGCGCCGGCGCCCCCGCCGCGCCCCGCACCGTGGGGTGCCTGTGGAACGACGACCTCCAGGGCGGCTTCCTGCGCGACGCCCGCCACGGCTTCGCGCCGGTCGCGGCGGCCCGCGGCCACACCCTGGTCGACCCCGGCGGCTACCGCGAGCCCGCCGTCGACTTCCGCTCCCACATCCACGCCTTCCTCGACGCGGGCGTGGAGGTGGTCACCAGCGCGGCCACCACCGCCGACCTCGACCTGTTCGTGGCGCAGGCCGCCCGCCAAGGGCTGCGCCCCCGGCTGCTGACCTGCTCGCGCTGGCTGGCCTACCCCGCCCGCGGCGGCCGGGGCCGGGCGCCGCACGCCGAGCACGTCGCCACGCTGGTCTACTGGTCGCCCCGGCACCCGTACCGCTCGTCGCTGGACGGCACCAGCGCCGCCGCGCTCGCCGCCTCGTACGAGCGGCGCACCGGCCGCCAGTGGCTGCAGCCGCTGGGCCTGGCCCACGCCCTGATCGAGGTGGCCGCGCACGCCCTGGGCGCGGCGGCCGACCCCACCGACCGGGCCGCGGTCGCCTACGCCCTCGGCAGGACGCGGCTGCCGACCGTCGCCGGCTGGCTGGACTGGACGCGCGGGCCGGTGCCCAACGTGGCGACGGTGCCGCTCGCCGGCGGCCAGTGGCAGCGGGGCCGGCGCCACGAGCACGAGCTGCGGCTGGTGATGGCCGCCGACTGCCCCGCCGTGGCCCCGGACGCGCCGCTGCTGTCCGCCGCGCTCACGCCGGGAAGCGGCGGGCCACCCAGCGCCAGCTGACCTCCAGCACGGCCGCGGCGGCGCCGGCCACCGCGACGGCCACCCACGGCAGGGTCGTGCCCACCAGCCTCAGCTCGAAGAACGTCTGGAGCCAGGGCGTCACGAGCACGATCAGGAAGCCGGCGCCCATGGCGAGCACGAGGGCGATCCGCCACCAGGTGTAGGGCCGGGCGACGATGGCCAGCACCCACATGGCCACCAGGAAGAGCGTCAGCGTGGCCGCGCTGGTCTCGGCCTTGAGCGCGTCCGGCCCGACGTAGTGGCCGCGGGCCAGCAGATACGTGGCGAAGGTGGCCGCCGCCGCGATGATGCCGGCCGGTACGGAGTAGCGCATGACCCGCCGTACGAAATGCGGCTTGGCGCGCTCCTTGTTGGGCGCGAGCGCCAGGAAGAAGGCGGGGACGCCGATGGTCAGCGTCGACAGCAGGGTCAGATGGCGGGGCAGGAAGGGATAGGGCACCTGCGAGCAGACCACCAGGATCGCCAGCAGCACGGAGTACACGGTCTTGGTGAGGAACAGGGTGGCGACGCGGGTGATGTTGCCGATGACCCGGCGGCCCTCGGCGACCACCGACGGCAGCGTGGCGAAGCTGTTGTTGAGCAGCACGATCTGGGCGACGGCCCGGGTCGCCTCGGACCCCGAGCCCATGGAGACGCCGATGTCGGCGTCCTTGAGCGCGAGCACGTCGTTGACGCCGTCGCCGGTCATGGCGACGGTGTGCCCGCGGGTCTGGAGCGCGCCCACCATGTCCCGCTTCTGCTGCGGGGTGACCCGGCCGAACACCGCGCCCTCGTCGAGCGCGCGCCCCATCTCCTCCGGCTCGGACGGCAGCCGGCGGGCGTCCACGGGCGCCTCGGCGCCGGGCAGGCCCAGCTTGCCGGCGACGGCGCCGACGGAGACCGCGTTGTCACCGGAGATGACCTTGGCGGCGACGTTCTGCTCGGCGAAGTAGCGGAGGGTGTCGGAGGCGTCGGGGCGCAGCCGCTGTTCGAGTACGACGAGGGCGGCGGCGCGTACGGAGTCGGTGACGGAGGGGTCGGACAGACCTCCTCCGGAGTGGTCACCGCGCGGTGAGTCGTCCTCCGGGTCGCCTCCGGCCTCTGAGTCCGCCGCGTCGCCGGCGCGCGGCTCGACCCGGGCCAGGAGCAGCACCCGCAGCCCCTGGGCGTTGAGGTGGTCGACCTCGTCGAGCGCGGAGTCGCCGTCGGGCAGCAGCACGTCGGGGGCGCCCAGCAGCCAGCTCGACCGCCGCGCGCCGTCCTCCCCCCGCGCACCGTCCTCACCCCGCGCACCGTCCTCACCCCGCTCGCCGTCCTCCCTCCGCTCGCCGCCGCCCCCGTCGCCGTCGCCGTCGGTCTCGGTGAACGTCGCCCCGCTGTACTTGCGCGCGGAACTGAACGGGAGCGCCTCCACGCAGCGCCAGCCGCTGCCGTCCGGATACGCCTCGACGATCGCCTGGAGGCTGGCGTTGGGCCGCGGGTCGGACGCGCCGAGCGCGCCCAGCACCCTCGCCACGTACGCCTCCTCCGAGCCGTTCAGCGTGCGCAGCTCGGTGACGTCCATGCCGCCCTCGGTGAGCGTGCCGGTCTTGTCCAGACACACCACGTCGACCCGGGCCAGCCCCTCGATCGCGGGCAGCTCCTGCACCAGGCACTGCTTGCGGCCCAGCCGGACGACGCCGATGGCGAAGGCCACGGAGGTCAGCAGCACGAGGCCCTCCGGCACCATCGGGACGATGCCGGCGACCATCCGCCGCACCGCCTCCCGCCAGTCGTCGCCCTCGACGACCGACTGGCTGACGATCAGGCCGATCGCGGTGGGCACCATCATCCACGTCACGTACTTGAGGATCTGGCTGATGCCGCTGCGCAGCTCGGAGTGGACCAGGGTGAAGCGGGACGCCTCCTCCGCGAGCTGGGCGGCGTACGCCTCCCGGCCCACCTTGGTGGCGGTGAACGCGCCGCCGCCGGCGACGACGAAGCTGCCGGACATCACCTGGTCGCCCGGCTTCTTCAGCACGGGGTCGGCCTCGCCCGTCAGCAGCGACTCGTCGATCTCCAGCCCGTCCGCCTCGACGACCTCGCCGTCCACCACGGCCTTGTCCCCCGGCCCCAGCTCGACGAGGTCGCCCAGCACGATCTCGGACGTGGGGATCTCGACGGACTCCCCGTCCCGGCGCACGGTCGGCCGGGCCTCGCCGATCACCGCGAGGTTGTCGAGGGTCTTCTTGGCCCGCAGCTCCTGCACGATGCCGATGGCGGTGTTGGCGACGATCACGAAGCCGAAGAGGCCGTCCTGGATCGGGCCCACGATCAGGATGATCAGGAAGAGGACGCCGATGATGGCGTTGAAGCGGGTGAAGACGTTGCCGCGGACGATGTCGGCGGTGGAGCGGGAGCTGCGCACGGGGACGTCGTTGACCTCGCCGCGCGCGACGCGCTCGGCGACCTCCGCGGCGGTCAGGCCCCGGGCCGCGCCCCGTCCGGGCCGCTGCCTCTCCTCGGGTGGGCGCACGGGATGTACGGGGTCGAGCTCGGCCCCGGCGTCGATGACCGGTCCGGGGCGGTCACCGCCCGGATCGGGGCCTCCGATGTCGATCTGCGCCCGATGCGTCATGTCTACGACCGTACGGGCGGAATCCGGGATTCACCCACCGGGCGCCCCTGATCGAGGGCCGGCGCGAGGCCCCCGGACGCGAGGATCAAGCCCCCGTCCGGCCGGCCTCCGGCGCGTTTCCCGTGGGGTCGGCGGCGTTCGGGGTGCGCGCCGCGGGGGCGGCGTTCGCCGATTCGGCCCGGGCGCGGCGGATCGCGGCGTCGCGCTTGCGGACGTACCAGATGCCGATGAGGCCGAGGGCGCCGCCGGCGAGGCACGTCCAGAGCCACCACAGGCGGTCGTGGTCGTCGAACCAGCGGTAGAACGGCAGCTGGGCGAGGAAGAGGACGAACCAGATGACCGTGCCGCCGGTGATGGTGGCCACGACGTTGCCCTCGAGGGGCTCGGGAGCCTCGTGTGTGGGGGTCCACTTACCCATCGGGGGCGGCCTTTCGCGCTCGGTCGTCGCCTGGCGTGGTCATTCGCCCGGCGTCTCCCCCAGCGTAGTCGCCGTCCGGCGAGGCTGGCATGACCTCCCTGTTCACGTCGTCCGTGACATCACCGTCGCCGCCTTTCCGGCCGTAGGCGTTTCGCCCTCCCGGCGGGTTTGCGCGACGACCACGGTTGCCCGCGCCTTCGGTGCGGGGACCACGGTTGCCCGCGCCTTCGGTGCGGGGACCACCACCTCACCCCGGCCTTCGGCCGGGGGTATGAGGAGC
>NZ_JBPQTV010000341.1:0-6842 GCF_051386515.1 Streptomyces sp. URMC 123
ATGTGCGCCGGGCGAGCCCCTTTCTCCGGGTGCGTACGGGGGGAGCCTCCGCCGGATCGGAAAGATCGGGAGGATCGGGAGGATCAGAAGGGCCGGACGGGCCGCGCGGGTCAGACCTGGTCCCGGCGGGCCCGGGTCAGCCAGACGCCCGCGCCGCCGGCGGTCAGCAGCGCCGCGGCGAGCGCGGCCATCACGCCCGCGTCCGGCGCCCCGGTCCGCGGCAGCCGGTCCTTGCCCTCACCCTTGCCCTCGCCGGAGGGCGCGCCCGGAGCGCCCGGCGCGCCGCCGTCCTTGCCGCCGTCCTTGCCGCCCGTGGAGGGCGCCCCGCCCTCCTTGCCGTCGCCCGTGCCCCCGGCCCCCGGCGACCCGCCGTCCTGGCCGCCGGGGGACGGGGAACTCGTGCCCCCGCCGTCGCCGGTCGCCGACGCCGGCACGTTCTTCGTGCCGAGTTGCAGCGGCGTGTCCGGCGCGTTGGGTGTCGGCTTCGTCGTGCCGAACGGCACGGGGCCCTGCTGCCACAGCAGCGTGTCCGTCTCGCCGAGGGTCACCGGCAGACAGACGCGCCCGGTCCGCTTCAGGTCGTAGCGGGCGGTGACCTGGTACGTCTTGCTCTTTCCCGCGCCCAGCGGCCCCACGGGGCAGGAGAAACCGCTGTTGGACCCCTCCGGAAGTTTTCCTTCCGGAATGGCCGCGCACCCCTCGACGGCCTTCACCGTGAGCCCCTCGAAGCCCACCACGGACATCCGTACGGCGCCCGTTTCCTTGTCGCCCTTGTTCTTCACCGTGGCGGTCAGCGTGGTGTTCCCGCTGCCGTTGTCGACGGAGATCGTCTTCGGCAGTTCCGTGCCGATCTCGTAGCCGGCCGGCGCGCTGGGCCCGGGCGTCCCGCCCTCGTCGCTGCCGGGCGTCGGCTCCGCCGAGGCCGTCCCCACCACCCCCAGGGGAATCGCCGTCAGGGCCAACACCGCACCTATGGCCAAGAATTGTTGCCTTCGATTACCTGTGCGCATTTCCCGTCCCCCCAAATCCGCATGAGCCGCAGAGGTATGTGAATAGGTACCACAAGATTCCGGCCAACTGTGCTGTCATGGTCCCATGTTCACGAATCCGGACCGGTCGTGAGGGATTCGGTAAAACACCGGCCGACCATGGGGAAAAGCGGGAAGGAATTCCCGCTCAGGGGAGAGCGGGCAGGGTGGGACAGATGAGCGGGGAGCCTCGGGAGCGACTCGTTGCCGGCCGTTATCGGCTGATGGAACTGATCGGTCAGGGGGGAATGGGGCGGGTGTGGCGCGCGGTGGACGAGGTGCTCGACCGCCCCGTGGCCGCCAAGGAGATCCGTATCGACGACCACGGCGAGGACAGCCGGGTGCAGCGCGAGCGGAGCCTGCGCGAGGCCCGCGCGACGGCCCGCATCGACCACCCCAACGTGGTCCGGGTCTACGACGTGGTGGAGGTCCGGGAGGACGGACGGCTGTGGATCGTCATGGAGTTCGTGGCGGCCCGCTCCCTCGAACAGGTGCTGACCCAGGACGGCCCGGTGTCGCCGCGGGAGGCCGCGCGGTACGGGCTCGGGCTGGTCGCCGCGCTGCGGGAGGTGCACGCGGTGGGGGTGCTGCACCGCGACATCAAGCCGGGGAACGTGCTGATCGACACCCGGGGCCGGGTGGTGCTCACCGACTTCGGGATCGCCGCCGTGCGCGACGCGGCGGCGCTGACCATGGCGGGCATGCTGGTCGGTTCGCCGGACTACATGGCGCCCGAGCGGATCGAGGGCCGCACGCAAGGGCCGCCCTCGGACCTGTGGTCGCTGGGCGCGACGCTCTGCGCCGCCGTCGGCGGGCGGTCGCCGTTCAGCCGGCCCGCCACGCTGGCGACCCTGCACGCGGTGCTCTACGAGGAGCCGGAGCTGCCGGAGCGGGCCGGGCCGCTGCGCGAGGTGCTGGTGGGGTTGCTGGTCAAGGACCCCGAGGCGCGGCTGGGGCTCGACGAGGTGGCGGAACGGCTCGCTCCGCTGCTGGCGCCGCCGGCCGGCCCGCGCGAGGAGGATTCGGCCCGCGCCCCGGCCGCGCACCCGCCGACGGTGGTGTCCGCGCGGGGCGCTCCCGCGCGGGAGGAGCGGATACGTTCGCTTTCGACGCCTCGCGCTGCGGCGCCGCCCCCACCGACCGCCCCGCCGGAGCCGGTACGTTCCGAGTCCGCGCCGCCGGAGCCCGTACGTCAGCAGTCCGGGCCGCGCCAACCGGCTCCGCCGGAGGCCGCGCCGCCCGAGCCCGATGCGCCGGGGGCCGCATCGCCCGAGCCCGCGCCGCCGGGGGCCGTACGTTCCGACTCGGCGTCGCCGGGGCCCGTACGGTCCGGCCCCGCGCCGCGTCCACCGGCACCGCCGGAGCCGGTACGTTCCGAGTCCGCTCCGTCCGAGGCCGTACCTCCGGGCCCCGTACGGTCCGGCCCCGCGTCGCCGGGGCCCGTAGGCCAACAGCCCGCGCCCGAGTCCGTACGCCCGGAGCCCGGGTCGCGTCCACCGGCACCGCCGGAGGCCGTACCGCCGGAGCCGGTACGTTCCCAGCCCGCGTCGCCGGGGCCCGTAGGCCGGCAGGCCGCGCCGCGTCCACCGGGCCCGCCGGGGGCCGTATCGCCCGAGCCCGCGCCGCCGGAAGCCGTACGCCCCGAGCCCGGGCCACACTCACCGGCGGCCCCGCCGGGGGCCGTACGCCCGGGGCCGGCGGGTCGGCCGCGCAGCCCGCGCGGCCCCCGCACCCCGCACCCGCCCACCGTGGTCGACGCGCCGGCCGGCCCCGCGCCGAGCGCCCCGCGGCGCGCGGCCGGCGAAGCGGAGCCCGCCGGGCCGTCCGCCGCCGGCCCCGCGCCGGGCGGCCCGCCGTCCGCCTCCGGCGGCGACCCGCCGCGACGCCTCGCACGGGGCCGGACCCGGCCCTCGCGCCGGTCCGCGCTCATCGCCGCCGCCGGCGTCATCGCGGCCGCCGGCATCGCCGCCGCCGTGGTGGCCGCCATCCAGGGCGGCCCGGACGGCGACCGCCGCGACCCGGTCGTCGCCGGCACCAGCCGGCCGCCCTCCGCCGCCGCGACCACCACCGCCTCGCAGGCCCCGGGCACCCGGGACACCCGGGACACCCGCGACGAGGACGGCTTCCGCTGGGCCCCGCCCGCCGACTGGAACCGCACCGCCGAGAGCCCGAGCAATGTCACCTACAACTCACCGGACGGCACCACCGAGGTCTCCGCCCGGCGCGACCCGACGGCCGGGGGCGACCTCTACGACCAGTGGGTGTCCTTCGAGCGCCAGCAGCACGACGCCCCGGGCTACCGCCGGATCAAGCTGGAGCGCACCACCTTCCGCTCCCACCCGGCGGTGGTCTGGGAGTACGCGTACTCCCAGAACGGCGCACAAAGGTACGGGCGGCAGCTCGGCTTCCGGATCGGCGCCGACACCTTCCAACTCAGTGTCTGGTACGCCGCCTCGGCCGAGACTGCCGCCCTGGCGGTTCACGAGCGGGTCAAGGAGTCCTTCCGCCCGCTCTGATCACGCTCCCTGTCGCGCGTGACCGTTGCTCGCTTCTACTCGGCGCCGCCGTCCGAGCCGGACCCGGCGCCGACCGAGGTCCCGACCACCGCGCCGCTCGCCGCACCGCTCGCCGCGCTCGCGGCATCCGCGCGGTCGAGCCCCGCGCCCATCTTCTGCCGCACCAGGGCGATGGCCACGACCACGGCCGCCACCAGCACCGACAGGCCCACGACCTGGCGGTTGGCGTCGTCGAAGAACATGTAGACCAGCACGAAGGTGATCATGACGATGGTGGCCCAGGTCAGATACGGGAAGAGCCACATCCGCACCACGAGCTTCTCCGGGTTCTCCCGAAGGATGATCTTCCGCATGCGCAGCTGGGTCACGCAGATGACCAGCCACACGAAGAGCGCGACCGCGCCGGAGGAGTTCAGCAGGAACTTGAAGACCGTGTCCGGCCACATGTAGTTGAAGAACACCGAGAGGAAGCCGAAGACGACCGAGCCCAGGATCGCGGCCTGCGGCACGCCCTTGGCGGTGGTGCGGCCGAACGACTTCGGTGCGTCACCGCGCTGGCCGAGCGAGAACGCCATCCGGGAGGCGGTGTAGAGGCCGGAGTTGAGGCAGGAGAGCACGGCGGTCAGCACGATCACGTTCATGATCTGACCGGCGTGCGGGATGCCGATGGAGTCCAGGGCCGCGACGTAGGAGCCCTTCTCCAGGATCGACTTGTCGTCCCAGGGCAGCAGCGCCACCACGACGAAGATCGAGCCCAGGTAGAAGACGCCGATCCGCCAGATCACGCTGTTGGTGGCCTTGGTGACGGCGCGCTGCGGGTCCTCGGACTCGCCGGCGGCGAGGGTGACGATCTCACTGCCCATGAAGGAGAAGACGACCATCAGCACACCGGTGAGGATGGCGCCCGCGCCGTTCGGCAGGAACCCGCCGTGCGCGGTGAGGTTGTCGAAGCCCGCGCCGGGGTTGTCCGAGCCGGGCAGCAGGCCGAACACGGCCAGCCCGCCGATGACCACGAACGCGGCGATCGCGACGACCTTGACGCCGGCGAACCAGAACTCGAACTCGCCGTAGGAGCTGACCGAGGCCAGGTTGGTGGCGGTGAGCACCACCATGACGATCAGTGCCCAGGCCCACTGCGGGACCTGCGGTATCCAGCCCTCCAGGATCACCGCGCCGGCCGTCGCCTCGACCGCCAGCACCACGACCCAGAAGAACCAGTAGAGCCAGCCGATGGAGAAGCCGGCCCAGCGGCCCAGCGCGCGGTCGGCGTAGGCGGAGAACGATCCGGAGGTCGGGTTGGCCGCGGCCATCTCCCCGAGCATCCGCATCACGAACACGACCATCGCGCCCACCAGGGCGTACGACAGCAGAATGCCGGGCCCGGCTGCCGCGATGCCGGAACTCGACCCCACGAACAGTCCGGCGCCGATCACGCCACCAATGGCGATCATGGAAAGGTGGCGGTTCTTGAGGCCCGCCTTGAGACCGTCGGGGCCTTCGCCGGGCCCGGGGGTGCCCGGGGCGGCGGCGTTCGCCGTGGTCTTCGTCGTGGGTTGCACGCTCATGTGCCCTGTTCCTTCGCTCTCGGGTTACGAGCCCGGTCAGTGAATCTCAGGAGAACGCAAAGGAAAACCTTTGAATCCGGATCGTTGTATTTGAGCTCTCCTTGAGATGTGACACACGCCACCCGACGTCGGCCCTGTCGGCGCCGCATGCCACACTCGGACCATGCGCGTGTACCTCGGCTCCGATCATGCCGGTTACGAACTGAAGAACCACCTCGTCGAGTGGCTGAAGGCCCAGGGCCACGAGCCCGTCGACTGCGGCCCGCACATCTACGACGCCCAGGACGACTACCCGCCGTTCTGCCTGCGCGCCGCCGAGCGCACGGCCGCCGACCCCGAGGCCCTCGGCATCGTGATCGGTGGCTCGGGCAACGGCGAGGCCATCGCCGCCAACAAGGTCAAGGGCGTCCGGGCGGCCCTCGCCTGGAGCGAGCAGACCGCGGCGCTCGGCCGTGAGCACAACAACGCCAATGTGATCAGCATCGGCGGCCGGATGCACACCCTGGAGGAGTCGACCCGGTTCGTCGAGATCTTCCTGGCGACCCCGTACTCCGGCGAGGAGCGCCACACCCGCCGCATCGAGCAGCTCGCCGCGTACGAGACCACCGGCGACCTGCCGCCCATCCCGGCCCACCACCCCCAGCAGGAGGGCTGAGCCGGGCATGCCCGAGGGGCATACGATCCACCGCCTCGCCCAGGACTGCCGGGACCGGTTCGCCGGCCGGGCGGTCCGGGCGAGCAGCCCGCAGGGCAAGTTCTCGGACGGCGCGGCGCTGCTCGACGGGCAGGTGCTGACCGGGGCGGAGGCCCACGGCAAGCACCTGTTCCTGGGCTTCGGGCCGGCGGGCTGGGTCCATGTCCACCTGGGCCTGTACGGGAAGGTCACCTTCGGTACGGGTCCGGCGCCGGCCCCGGTGGGCGCGGTGCGGCTGCGCCTGGCGACGGGCGCGACGGCCTCCCCCGAGGAGGACGGCCCCGCTGCCGACGCCCACTACGACGCCGACGCCCACTACGCGGATCTGCGCGGGCCCACCGCCTGCGAGCTGATCACCGAGGGCGAGAAGCGCGCGATACACGACCGGCTCGGTGACGATCCGCTGCGCGCGTCCGACGACGGCTCCGGCGCGTGGGCGCGGATCTCCCGCAGCCGCACGTCGATCGCCGCGCTGCTCATGGACCAGAAGGTCATCTCGGGCGTCGGCAATGTCTACCGCGCCGAGGTCCTCTTCCGGCACGGCATCGACCCCTATCGCCCCGGGCGCGATCTCACCCGGTCCGAGTGGGACGCGATCTGGGCGGATCTGGTCGCGCTGATGCGCGAGGGCGTGCGGAACAACCGGATCGACACGGTGCGGCCGGAGCACACGCCGGAGGCGATGGGGCGCCCGCCGCGCGTGGACGACCACGGCGGCGAGGTCTACGTCTACCGGCGCGCGGCCCAGCGCTGCCACATCTGCGCGGACGAGGTGCGGGCGGCCGTGCTCGCGGGGCGCAACCTGTTCTGGTGCGCCCGCTGTCAGCCGCCCGTGGCGGTGTCGGCGCCGGCGCGCTGACACACGCCGACGCCGACCGCCGGGATCAGAACCCGTGCGGCAGCCACGGCGCCACCGGCGACGCGAACGCCACCGCCGCCTCGCGCACCGCCCCCGCCCGGATCTCCCGCACCCGCCTCGATCAAATGCCACGCCGCCCCGTGGAACCCGCACGACACATAGCGGTCGGCCTCGCCCGTC
>NZ_JBPQTV010000342.1:0-6789 GCF_051386515.1 Streptomyces sp. URMC 123
CGCTATGTTCTCGGCCGCCGGCTTGTCGTAGCCGGCCCGCTTCGCCCGGTCCCACGGCGTGACGCCGTCCGGCGTGTTGTGGTCGAAGAAGTTGCGGCGGGCCATGTCCGCGCTGTGGTCCGCGGATGCCTGCGCCAGGCGGCTCTCCCAGCGGACCGGGGAGCAGCCGGCCTCCGCGCGGCGCTGGTTGACCAGCGTGAGGACGCGGCCCTCCTGGCCGCCGGGGCCACCCGCCGGCGGGTCCGCGCGCCGGGTGGCGCTCGGCTTCGCGGCGCCCGGCGCCGACGCCGCGGCCGAGGCCTTGTCGGACTTCTCCGCCTTCGGGGACGCGGAGGCGGACGGGCTCCCACTCGCCGAAGCGCTGGCGCTGGCGCTCGCGCTCGCACTCGGCGAAGCAGTCGCGCTCGGGGACCCGCTCGGCGACACGGCCGCACTCGCGGACGCGCCCGGCACGCCGGCCCCCTGGGCCACCGCGTCGCGGGTCGTCACCGGCGGGGACGAGGCCTCGGGGGCCTTGGCGTCGTTCTTGAACGTGGCGTAGCAGCCGCCCGTGGCGATCACGAGGGCCGTGGCGCCCGCGATCGCGGCCCGGCGGGCCGTCCGGCGCCCCGACGGAGCCCGGCGCCGCCCGCCTCCGGAACGCGCACCACCGGAACCCGCGCCACCGGCCCCGTACGACACCTCGTACGACGCGGCCGTCGGCTCGTACGACACCTCCGGCTCCGGCGCCCACTCCGGCAGCGCCATCCGCGCGTCCGACGCGGCCAGCAGCGCGCCGAAGACCGTCGCGGGCGCGGCCAGGCCCGCCACCGTACGGCGGCAGCGCGTGCAGCGCCGCACGTGGTGGTCGACGCTGCGCCGCTGGCCGGCGCTGAGGGTGACCGCCCGGCGGGCCCGGTGGCCGCCGCCCGCCCCGCCGCGGTCGACGAGCGCGTCGAGCCCCGAGCAGCGGCCGCGCTGCCGCGCGACGAGCACCATCCGCACGGCCGTGCCGAGCGCGGCCCGGGACCGGTGCACCAGCACCGCGGCGTGCGCCCGGCCGACGCCCAGCACCTGGCCTATCTCCGCGCTGGTGAGCTGCCAGCGCACGGCCAGCTCCAGCACCGACCGCTGGCGCGGTTCGAGGCCGTCGGCGGCCTCCCAGACCAGCGCCTCGGCCTCGCGCCGCTCGGCGGCCCGCTCGGGGCTGCCGTCGGGCGCCGCGTCCACCAGCTCGGGCAGCTCCGCGAGCGGCACCGCGCCGGGCCGGCGCAGCTGGGTCATGGCCTGCCGGTAGGCGATGCCGAACAGCCAGGCCCGTACGCGCTCGGGGTCCCGCAGGTCCTCCCAGCCGCGCCAGGCGGCGACGAACGACTCCTGGACGATGTCCTCGGCGAGGTGCCGGTCACCGACCAGCCGGCGGACAAAGCAGAGCAGATCGGAACCATGCTGCGCGTAAAGCTGCCCGAAATCGGCTCGCTCGCCACGGTTCTCTCCCACGGTCCCTCCCGGGATGACGACGTCTCTCGGAGGGCAGTCGCCTCCCGGCGAGGGAGATTACGGTCTGCGGGAAAAAATATTTTCGATCGGCGGACGATTGTGTCGTCCTTCACGCCGTGCGGCGGCCCGGCGGCCCCGGTTCATCCCGCCGGGGCGGGACTCCGCGCGACTAAGGGGACTTTTTCGCCTTTGCCGCCCTTTTCATCTCTTGCTTGTACGCCCGGACCTTCTGGAGCGACTCGGGTCCGGTGATGTCGGCGACGGAGCGGTACGAGCCCTCCTCGCCGTACGCGCCGGCGGCCTCCCGCCACCCCTCGGGGGCCACCCCGAACCGCTTGCCCAGCAGCGCCAGGAAGATCCGCGCCTTCTGCTCCCCGAACCCCGGCAGCTCGGTCAGCCGCGTCAGCAGCTCCGCGCCGCTGTCCGCGTCCCGCCATACGGCGCTCGCGTCGCCGTCGTAGTGGTCGACCAGGTACTGGCAGAGCTGTCGCACCCGCTTGGCCATGGAGCCGGGGTAGCGGTGCACGGCGGGCTTCTCGGAGAGCAGCGCGGCGAAGGACTCGGGGTCCTGGGCGGCGATCTCCCGGGCGTCGAGATCGTCGTGGCCCATGCGCCGCGCGATGGTGTGCGGGCCGGTGAAGGCCCACTCCATGGGGATCTGCTGGTCGAGGAGCATGCCGACCAGGAGGGCCAACGGGCTGCGCCCGAGCAGCTCGTCGGCGTCCTCCTGCTGTGCGAGCCGAACGTTCATGCCGTCCATGGTCGCGCCGCGCCGGTCCGGCCGCGACGCCGACACGCGCCCGGCGGGAAGCCCGGCCGCGCACGGCGCGCGCACGGCGAAAGGCCCGGCCGGAAGGCGGGCCGAATGCCGGGTCCCGCGCGCTCGCCGGGCCTCCACCGACGACCCCGCCTTGTGTAGAGTGGAGCAGCCCGCGCGCATCGCGCGCGCAGCACGCCCGCCGCCTTAGCTCAGCTGGTAGAGCGTTGCTCTTGTAAAGCAAATGTCGCCGGTTCGAACCCGGCAGGCGGCTCCACGGAAATCCGCAGGCACGGTCGTGACCTGCGGATTTCTCTTTTCGCGCGGCGGCGTGCGGGACGTCTTCCCGCCCGGGTGACCTGACTCATTCCGCTCGCGCTTCTTGTCGGGCCGCGTCCGCCCCCTGCCACACTCGTGCCGGTCGTCAAGGGCATGTCACCAGGCCTTCGCGTCGACACGGTGAGCGATCGCGCGAACACGGGAACGCGATCACCGGAACGCGATCGCGCCATCGCGCGATCGGGCGGCCACGCGATCAACCGAATGATCCAGGGCACGGGCGGGCGGACGCCGAACCGACGAGGAGACTCACATGCTGGACCAGGCCACGGTCGATCAATATCTCAAGCGCATCGGCGCCCAGCGCCCCGAGCGCGCCGATATCGACGCCCTGCGCCATCTCCACGAACGCCATGTGCTGTCCGTGCCGTTCGAGAACCTCGCGTACCACATGGACGAGCCGGTGCAGCTCAACGAGAAGGTCGTCCAGAAGATCGCCTATCAGAACCGGGGCGGCGGCTGCTACGAACTCAATCCAGCCTTCGGCTACTTGATAGCGAGCCTCGGCTTCGAGTACGAGATCCTGCCCGGCCGCACGTACAACAGGACGACCCTCGGCCCGCCGCTGTGCCACATGGCGCTGCGCGTGCGCATCGGGGACGAACTCTGGCTCGCGGACGTCGGCTTCGGCAAGACCTCCCGCTGGCCGCTGTCGTTCGACACCGAGGACGTCCAGCAGGACCCGCACGGCGAGTACCGGCTGGTCAAGGCCGACGAGGGCGGCACCGACGTCATCTTCAACGGACGCCCGCAGTACCGGATCGACGACCGCCCGCTGACCCTGGCCGACTTCCTGCCCACCCTCTGGTGGTACCGCACGGCGCCCGACTCCACCTTCCTCCAGTACGTGTTCTGCGCCATGACCACCGAGAACGGCCGCATCACCATCAAGGACAACCAGCTGACCCGCGCCGAGGGCGGCCAGCGCGTCACCGAGGACCTCGCCACCGACCAGGCGGTCATCGACGCCTATCGCACATGGTTCGGCATCGAACTCGACCGGGCGCCGAAGTGCGTCGACCGGTACATCGGCCAGAACGTGGACATGTACCTGGACTGATTCCGTCGGCGCCTCCGGCGAGGCCCACCGCCCTGCTTACTCTCGGAAAGTGAGCGTCGACCCCATGATGAGCATCGGAACGGCCGAACGACAGAGCGTCCAGGAGCTGCTCGCCGCCGAGGCGGCCCGCCAGTGCGTCATTCACGAGCGCTGGGCCCGGGACATCGGCGACTGGGACGAGATGGCCAAGTGCTACTACGACGACACCCGCATAGCCGTGGGCTGGGCCTCCTGCAGCGGGGCCGAGTTCATCGAGCACACCAAGAAACTCGCGGCCACCCCGCGCGGCCAGGGGCTCCACCAACTCGGCCCCATTCAGGTGCAGGTGAACGGCAACCGCGCCTTCGCCGAACTGCCGGCGCAGATCGTCATGCCGGTCCAGGTGCACGGCCTGGAGGCCATCCTCTACGTCTGGGAGCGCATGTGCTTCCGGGTGGAGAAGAGGGTGGACGACTGGCGCATCGCCGAATTCAAGGCCGTCTACCTCAAGGACTATCTGACCCCCGACCGCGCCAATGGCCGCATCGAGGTGGACGACCGGAAACTCGACACCTGCCGGCCGTCGTACCGCTACACGCAGTACTGGTCCATCCAGGCCGGCTGGGGCGACCACCCCGACCGCCCCGGCATCGACCGCCCGGAGACGGTGCGCGAGGTCTACGACAGCAATGAGGCGTGGCTGCACGAGGTCGCCTGACCCGCCGCGCTGCACGAGGCCGCCTGACCCGCCGTCCGCGGCACCCACCGAGCCAGAGGCTCCCCGCCCCGGGGGCCTCTGGCTCTCGCGCGTCGGGCTCGCCCGGCCGGGGCGCACGACGTCACCTGACAGATTGTCACGCACCGCGTTGCCGCCGTTATACGGCGTATCCAGACTGGACGGGCGTGCGGAGCCGGCACCGTACGTCCACCGCCACGCAGCCAGCCACCCGCAGAGAGGCATCGTCCGATGACCAAGGTCGCGATCGTCTACTACTCGTGCACCGGCTACGTCCACCAGCTCGCGGCAGCGGCGGCGGCCGCGGCCGAGAAGGCGGGCGCCGAGGTCCGGCTGCGCAGGATCGCCGACGAGGTCCCCGACCGCGCCGTCACCGAGGAGCTGGCCATCGACCGGCAGGGGTGGGCCGAGCACGCCGCGAGCACCGCCGACGTCCCCGAGGCGACCCTCGCCGACCTGGAGTGGGCGGACGCCATCCTCGTCGGCACCTCCGTGCGCTTCGGCCTGCCGGCGCCCGCGCTGATGCGGTTCATCGACACCACGACCCGCACGGCGATCGCCGGCAACCTGCTCAACAAGGCGGTCTCCGCCTTCGCCTGCGGCGACGGCACCCACGCCGGGCACGAGACGACGATCCTCGCCCTGCACAACAGCTTCTGCCACTGGGGCTCGGTCATCGTCTCCAACGGCATCACCGACCCGGTCCTCTACCGGCCCCACAACGGCTGCCCGTACGGCACCAGCAGCGTCTCCAAGCTGACCCCGGGCACCGTGCACGAGGACAACATCGCCGCGGTCGAGTTCCAGACCCGCCGCACCGTGGAGATCGCCGCGGCCCTGCGCCGCGGCTTCGCCTCCGCACCCCGATGACCGCTCCGATGACCGCCCTGATGTTCACCCCGACGACCCCGACCCCCTGACGCCGCGGCGCCGGCACGCCCCCCAAGCCTCGACGACCGCGCGCGCATCCCGTTCCAGGGAGGACCCGATGACCAGCCCGACCCACGCCCGCGACGCAGCACAGGCACCGAGGGGACCCGACCCGGCCGACGGCGCCGGGGCGCCCCCGTCCGCGCCCGGGGCCGCCGGGGCCCCGGGCGCGCCGACCGCCACCGGCGACGGCGCGGGCGCCGCCCGGGCCGCGGGCGGCCGGGCGGCGGCCCCCGCCCGCGGGGTGTCCGGCCTGGTGCTGATGCTGCTGGCGGCCCCGGCCGCGCTCGGGATGACCGGCCCCGCGATCGTCCTGTCCGACATGGCGAACGGCTACGGCGTCTCCGACGGCGTCGCCAGCTGGCTGGTGACCACCGCGGGCTGGGGCATCGCCATCGGCACCCCCCTCGCGGCCGGTCTCATCAACCGGCGCGGGCTCCGCACCACGCTGCTGACCAGCGCATTGCTCCTGCTGGTGGGCTCGGTGCTGGTGGCCGCCGTGCCGTGGCTGCCCGCCGTGCTGCCCGGCCGCGCCGCCCAGGCCATCGGCGGCTCAGGACTGATCGCCGTCGCGATGAACCTGGCCGCCGGCTCCGCCCGCAAGATGGGCCTGATCACCTCCGGCATCGCCGCGTTCGCCGCCGTCGGACCGCTCGTCGGCTCGGAGATAACCGACGGGCTCACCTGGCAGGTCGTCCTCGTCCTGCCCGCGCTGAGCCTGCTGTTCGTGCCGTTCGTCGCCCGGCGCGCCCCGGCGAACCCCATGGCGGAGAGCCGGTTCGACGTCCTGGGCGCCGTGCTGCTCACCGCCCTGGCGACCGCCCTGGTCTTCATCCCGTACTTCCCGCTGCCCGCCGCCATCTGTTCGGTCGTCGCCGCCGCGCTGCTGGCCCTGCACATCCGCCGGCGGCCCGAGGGCTTCGTCCCGATGGCGCTGCTGCGCACCCCGGCGTTCCTGTTCGCCAGCGGGCTCGCGCTCGCGCTGGCCACCTCGTACTTCGCCCTGCTCTACATCATCCCCAGGCTGTTGACGGACGAGGCCGGCTGGAGCGACGGCTCCATCGGCATCGGCACGCTCGTGGTCCAGGTCATCGGCTCCGCGCTGTCCTTCGTCCTCGCCGCGGTCGCCGCCCGCATGGGCCGCCCGGCCGTGGTGGCGGTGCTCATCGCCCTCGGCGTGCTGGCCCCGCTCGCGGTGGCGATCTGGGTGTGGGCGCCGCTGCTGCTCGCCGCGATGGCGGTGGCGCTCTTCGCGGCGGCGGGCGGCCAGGCCACGCTGATGGTCCACGCCACGGATTCGGTGGAGGACCGCAAACGGCCCGTCGCCATCGGCATGTTCAACCTCTGCTACCAGATCGGCGGCGCGTTCGGACCCGCGCTGGCCACGCTCTTCGTGATCTGAGGAGGCCCCGAAGCCCCGACCGACCCCCCTGCTGAACGTCCCCTTCCGGGAGAACCGCCCCTCCGGGCCCGTGGGCCACCGCGCCCACGGGTCCGGCGCATCTCCCC
>NZ_JBPQTV010000343.1:0-6725 GCF_051386515.1 Streptomyces sp. URMC 123
GGTGGGCGGGGAGCCCCCGCGCGTCACCTTCACGCGAGGTCGAACACCCGAACCGCGCCGGAGGCGACAAGGTGACCATCGCATCATTCGCTCGTTCTGCTGAACGTGACCTCCCAGGAAGCCGCCCCCCGCTCCCGTTCCGCCGCCCCCGGGCGGCCGCCCGAGCCACCGGAGCCCATCGGCGTCGAACAGGCCGAGGCCGCGCTCGTCGAGCACTATCCGCGGCTGGTGCGGATGGCCTACCTCGTGCTGCCGCCGGAGCTCGGCCGCAACCGCCGCGTGCTCACCGCGCACGCCGTGGCCCAGCGCGCCGCGCTCCCCCGCTCCCGCGCGGACGCGGCCAAAACCACCGCACCTCCGCAGCCGGGCGCCACCCCCGGCTACGCCTTCGTACGGCTGCGCATCCTGCGCGCCGCGCTGGACGCCGGCCGCCCCCGCGGCCGCTGGGAGCTGCCGGGCCGCGACCGGCTGCCGCCGCTGCTGCCGCAGGTGTGGGGGCTGCGCCTGTTCCCCCGCTCCGGCGGCGCCGACGAACTCGCGCTCGACCAGGCGCTCTCCGCACTCTCCGCCCCGGCCCGCGCCGCCTACGCGCTGCGCGGCCTGGAGGGGCTGCCGGACCACGAGCTGCGCGAGGTGCTGGCCGCCGCCGGCGTCGAGGACCCGCGGGCCGCCCTGCTGGAGGCCGACGCCGTACGCACCCCGCCGGGCAGCCGCGACGGCTCGCTGCTGGACTCGGCCGAGTTCGACCCCTGTTCGCTCCAGGCCCGGCCCACCGACCTGGTGCGGCGGCGGCAGCACGTGCGCGCCGCCACCGCCGCCGCCGTGGCCCTGGTGGCGTGCACCGCGCTGCTGGGCCTCCCCGGCGACACCTGGGGGCCCGACGGCGCCGCCGCCCCGCCGTACGCGCGCAACGCGGCCGCCGAGCGGGCCCTGGACCCGGCCCTCGTGACCCGGGCCGCCGCCGACACCTGGCGCACCGCCGACCGCCTCGACTTCGCCGCCTGGCCCGCCCGCGGCGAGCGCACCGACGACACCGCCCTGCTGCGCCGGGCGCTCGCGGTCTGGGCGCGCCCCGGCGCCACCGTCCAGGTCACCTCGACGCCCGGGACGCCCACGGGCCCGGCCGCCGGCCCGCCCCAACTCCTCTACGCGGGTGACGTGGACGGGGCGGCGGTCGTCCTCCTCCACGACGGCCTGCGCGTGGTGCGGTACGCCGAGGCCCTCGGCGGGGACGACGACGAACGCGCCGTGGCGCTGGACTTCGCGCGGGCCGACGGCGCCTCCGCCGCGACCGCGACCGCGATCGTGGTGGGCCGCACGGACGGCAACGTCCGCTATCTGACCGCGCCCTGGGTCACCGACGCCCGCGCGCGGGACCTGCTGCGGCCCGAGGGCGCGGGGCAGGCGCTGCGCCGTACGCCGCAGGGTGTGACCGACCCGCTGCCCAGCACGGCGGCGCGGGCCGGCGGGGACTGCGGCACCTGGCCCGCGCTGGAGCTGCGGACGTCCGGGCCCGGCACGGGCGGGGTGGTGCGGCTCGCCACCGACCTCGGCGAGCTCACCCCCGCCCAGCTGACCTACGGCGCACCGGACGCCGCCCCGCGCGACGCGTCGGGCGCCGCGGCGCGGGCGGGCTGGGCGCGTACGGCCTGCCACCTGCCGGCCGTGCGGTCCTCGGGCGTACGGGCCGTCAACGCCTGGCAGTTCGCCTCCCAGACGCTGCCGGGCGGCGACGGCACGGCCGCCTGGGTGTGCACCCGGGCGGAGACCTGGCGGGGCACCGGCACCAAGGTCCTCGCCCTCTTCCAGGCGCCCGGCCCGGCGGCGGCGGAGGGTGCGCCGGGGGCCCCGGCGGCCGTCGCCGAGAACACGGCGGCCTGCGGCGCGAGGGAGCCGCGCGTGCTGAGCGGCGTGCTGTGGAAGTCCCGTGCCGGCGCGTGGTATCTGCTCGCGGCGGGCAGCGAGCAGGTCTCCTCGATCAGCCTGACCGGTGGCGTCCGAGGCACGGCGCGGGGCCGCCTGCTGACCGTGCCGGCCCGGCCGGGCTCCCGGGCGGTCCTGACCGGAACGCTGGCGGACGGCACCCGCATCACCGCCCTCCGCTGAGGCGCCCCCGCCGAATCCAACGCCCGCCGAGTCCAACGCCCGCCCGCCGAGCCTCCGACGCGTGCCGGCCGTCGCCATCCGGCCACCCGGCGCGGCCCACCGCACACTCCTCCCCCACGGACCACCACGGACCACTCACACCCGGAATCACTCCCTCCCCACCCCCCGTCCCTCGTTACAGTGTTCGTATGACGACCGGTGTGCGCCGCAGAATGGGCGTCGAGCAACGACGACAGCAGTTGATCGCCGTCGCCCTCGACTTGTTCAGCCAGCGGCCGCCGGACGCGGTCTCGATCGACGACATAGCGGTCGCCGCCGGCATATCGCGGCCGCTGGTGTACCACTACTTCCCCGGCAAGCAGAGCCTGTACGAGGCGGCGCTGCGGCGCGCCGCCGACGAGTTGGGCGCGCGCTTCGTCGAGCCCCAGCAGGGCTCGCTCGGCGCGCGGCTGCTGCGCGTGATGCATCGTTTCTTCGACTTCGTCGACGGCCACGGCCCCGGCTTCGCCGCGCTGATGCGGGGCGGCCCGGCCGCCGGGACCAGCAGGACCTGCGCCATGGTCGACGAGGTGCGGCAGGCCGCGTACGACCAGGTGCTCGCCCATCTGGGCATCGAGCAGCCGCCGCCGCGCATGCAGTTGGTCGTCCGGTCGTGGATCTCGCTGGTCGAGACGACGGCGCTGCTGTGGCTGGACGGGCGCCCCATTCCCCGGGCGGAGCTGGAGCTCCAGCTCGTGCACGACTTCGCCGCGCTGGTGGCGGTGAGCGCGGCGTACGACGACGAGATGGCGGACATGCTGGGCCATGTGCTGGCCGGTGAGCCGGCGGACGGCCCCTTCGGGGACCTCGTACGGCGCCTGGCGGCCCTGGCACCGGCCCCGCGCGCCTGAGGACCCCCTTTCCCCTCAACGAAAGACCGCTTTCACGCGACGCGAACCCGCGAGCCGCCCGGGCCCGCGCCCGGAAACGCACCAAAAAACGCACCGGGCCCCCGCCCCGGAACCACCGTCCCGGCGCGGGGGCCCGACGCCCCTGACCGCGGGCTCTCAGCCGCGGCGGAAGACCGCCACCGTCCGCCCCGGCACGGTGAACGTCCCCGTACCCGCCTCGTACGAGGCCCGCTTGACGACCGGGTCCGCGCCGCGCGCCTGCACGGGGTGGAGCCCGTAGGTCTCGCCGGCCGCGGCGGTGAGCCGCTGCGTCTGCTGCCGCGGGGTCGCGTTGAAGACCACGACCAGGTCGTCGAGCCGCATGGTGATCACGCCGGGGGTCTCGTGCTCGCCGGACAGCGGGAAGGAGAGCGCGGACTGCACGCCGGCGGCCGTGACCTGGGAGAAGGCGGGCTCCGTGGCCCGGATGGTCAGCAGGTCGCGGTACGCGGCGGAGGCACCCTCGATCGGAGCGCAGCCGGGCCGCAGAGCGGGGTCGGCCAGCAGGGGCGCGGCGACGGGCCACTTCGGCCGGTTGTCCGCGGCCGGAGGCAGACCGCGGCCGAAGCCGTTGCCGGGCCCGAAACCAGTGGCAGAGCCGTCGCCGGAGCCGGAGCCGTTGCGGCTGCCGGGCCCGGAGCCAGTGCCGGAGCCGGGCCCGGAGCCGGGCCCCCTGCACTGCCAGTGGATGGCGTTGAACCAGTCGCCGCTGTCGTAGGAGTTGCGGTCGAGGGACTTGGACCGCAGCAGGTCCGTGCCGGCCTGGGAGAGGGCGGGCCCCTGGGAGAGCGCGGCGATGGCCATGGCGAGGACCTGGGCGCGGGCGCGGTCGGCCGCCGGGGTGGCCCGCGGGAGCTTGTAGGCGAGGGCGTCGTAGAGGCTCTCGTTGTCGTGCGCGTCGGCGTAGGCGAGCGCGTCGCCGGGGGCGGCGGCGTACCCCGCGGGGGCGCCGTTGTAGTCGACGTCCGCGCCGCGCACCGTGCGCCCCCGGGTGTCGGTGAAGGTGTAGTCGGCGAGGTTGCCGGAGAGCCCGACCTTGATCAGGTCCTGGTAGTGGAGGAGCCGGGCCTTCTGTTCGGCGGGGGTGCCGTTGGCGGCGGAGCCGTTGGGGTCGGTGTGGAGGCCGGAGGCGAAGCCCTGGACGCGGGGGTCCTCGTCGAAGGGCCCGCCGCCGCGGACGGCGTCGCGGGCGCGGTCGGAGAACGTGGCGATGCCGGTGCCGGCCATGTTGCGCTGGGTGGCCTGGACGAAGCGGGCGTCGTCGGCGACCTCGCCGAAGTTCCAGCCCTCGCCGTAGAGGATGACGGATTTGCCGTCGACGCCGTCCTTGGCGGGGGTGAGGGCGTCGAGGGCCCGGCGCACGGCGAGGATGTTGGCCTTGGGGTGGTGGCCCATGAGGTCGAAGCGGAAGCCGTCGACCTTGTACTCCTTCGCCCAGGTGACCACCGAGTCGACGACGAGCTTGCCCATCATCGCGTGCTCGGGGGCGGTGTTGGCGCAGCAGGTGGAGGTGGCCACGCTGCCGTCGTCGAGGAGCCGCTGGTAGTAGCCGGGCACGATCCGGTCGAGGACGGACTTCTCGTCCTGGCCGGCGGCGACGGTGTGGT
The DNA here is from genome assembly GCF_051386515.1 of Streptomyces sp. URMC 123. NCBI lineage: Bacteria > Bacillati > Actinomycetota > Actinomycetes > Kitasatosporales > Streptomycetaceae > Streptomyces > Streptomyces sp. URMC 123. The sequence continues at coordinate 4,643 of NZ_JBPQTV010000343.1, forward strand.
TGTAGACGACGTCCATGACGGTGCGCAGCCCGGTGCCGTTGAGGCCGGCGACCATGCGGCGGAATTCCAGGGTGCGGCGCGGACCGTCGGGGTCGGAGGCGTAGGAGCCCTCGGGGACGGTGTAGTGCAGGGGGTCGTAGCCCCAGTTGTAGCCGTCCTTGGCGGCGACCGCGGCCACGCACTCCTGCTGCTTCGGGGAGTCGGCGGGGTACGCGGCGAGGTCGCAGTCGGGGACGGCCTGGTCGCGCCGCCGCTCGGGGACGGTGCCGATGTCGAAGGCGGGCAGCAGGTGGACGTGACTGGTGCCGGCGGCGGCGAGCTTCGCCAGGTGGCGCATGCCGGCGGAGGCGGGCTCGGTGAAGGCGAGGTACTGGCCGGGGTGCTTGCTGGTGCGGTCGGCGATGGAGAAGTCGCGGATGTGCAGTTCCTGGATCTGCGCGTCACGGGCCGGTTTCGCCGCGGGTTTGCGCAGGGTGTCCCAGCCGGGGGGCCGGAGCGCGGGGTCGGCGAGGTCGGTGATCAGGCTGCGCCGTGAGTCGGCGGTGAGGGCGGTGGAGTACGGGTCGGTGACGTGATTGGTGACGACCTTGCCGGCGGTGGGGGCCCAGACGGTCACGGCGTAGCGGTAGGGCTTGCCGCGCCAGGAGGCGGGGCCGGTGACGCTCCAGACGCCGCTGGTGTCGTCGCGCCGCATGGGCACGGTGCGGCCGTCGAGGTCGAGGGAGACGGTGTGGGCGGTGGGGGCCCAGACGGAGAGGGTGGGGCGGCCGCGGTCGAATACGGGGCCGAGGGCGGCGCGGGTGGCGCGGGCCGCGTAGAGGTCGTCGAGGGCGCCGGGGATCTGCACGCCGGTGGCGGCGAGCAGGGCGCCGTCGGGGGCCCGCTCGGTGGCGATGAGCTGGCCGCGCAGGGCCTGGGGGACGCGGTCGCGGTCGCGCGGGTCGACGCGGTGGGCGGGCCGGTCCTTCAGGTGCGGGTGGGCGGCCTTCTGTTGCTCGGTGAGGGTGGTGGGCAGGAGCCGGAGCCACTGGCCCTCGTCGCTGAGGGCGCCGTCGACGACGGTGATGCCGCCGCCGGGGGCGTACACGAGCTGCCGGCTGCTGCCGGGGGGCGCCGCGGTCCGCCAGACGACGGTGTCGCGGTCGATCCACTGGGCGTGGGCCGTGCCGAGGTCCAGCGAGGGCGCGGCCCTGGTGGTGGGCAGCAGGGGCGTGGCGCGGCCGGCGAGCAGCCACACCTCGTGGCCGAGGGCGGCCAGGTCCAGCGACTGGTCGGTGGGCAGGTCCTTCTCGTCGCCCTTGTGGAGGATGTACGAGAGCGAGCGGGCGCCGTCGGCCAGTGGCACCTCGAAGGTGGCGCCGTACGCGTCGTGGCGGACGGGCTGGAGGGGCTTGGACCAGTCCGTGGGCTGGGCGGCGCCGGTCCACACGTGGAGGCCCCAGCCGTCGTGGTCGCCGTCGGGCCGCTGGTAGTGGAGGACGGCCTTCTTCGGGTCCTGGGGCGGCCGGGCGCCGGCGGGGGCGGTCTCGGCGAGGGCGTCCTTGCCCTGTTCGATCCAGACCTCGCCGGTCCGGCTCAGGGACACGGTGCGCTGGGGGCCGTCGGGGGTGCCGTCGCGCTCGACGGTGAAGGGGACGGCGCTCTCGCCCTCGGTGACCGGCACCCAGGCGAAGGCCCCGTAGGCGTCGCGGCCGGTGAAGGGCGCGGTGCGGTCGCCGGCCTTCAGCCGCCAGCCGTCGTAGTCGCCCGCGGGGCGCCGGTAGTGGACGACGGCGTGGTCGCGCTTGACGGCCGTGGGCTTCTGGGGGGCGGGGGGCGCGCCGGCGGTGCTCGCCGCGTGGGCGGCGGCGGTGCGGCCGGCGGCGTCGACGACCACGGCCTTGTAGCGCAGCGGGGTGCCGGCGGGGGCGGTGATGTGCTGGGTGACGCGGTACGGGGCGTGGTCGGCGGTGCCGAGCGTCTGCCAGCGGCCGTTGCCGGCCTGGGCGGCGAAGACGACCCGGTTCAGCCCGTCGCCCGGCACGTTCGCGGTGATCTCCACGGTTCCGGTGGCGCCGGCGGCCGGGGGCGTGAGGGTGAGGGT
>NZ_JBPQTV010000344.1:0-6721 GCF_051386515.1 Streptomyces sp. URMC 123
TGGTGTTTGCGCGCCTGGTTGCTGGGTGGGGTCGGTGCCGCACCGGGGTACCTCCTCGGCGGCGCACGTGCACGTGGGTTCTTCGGCTTTCTCGCCGTTTCGTGCGCCGCGCTGCGGGGGCACCCCGCTACGTCCCCTCCGGTGGCGGGGGCGCACAAAGCGGGTGGGGGTTACGCGCTCCCTGCGTGCCTGGCTGGCCCGTGATCCGCGACCCGCTGTCCCCAGACAGCTCCGGCTTCGCCGGAAAAAAGACAGGCGGGGAGCCGAGGGCCGGCCGCAACCACCGATGGTTTTCCACCCCTACCGCGGGCGCGCCGCTGACGAGAGCCGAGGGGACGTGGCGGGGTGCCCCCGCAGCGCGGCGCACATCTCCCCAGGGAGAGCCGAAGAACACCCCGCACGGTGCGCCGCCGAGGAGGTACCCCGGTGCGGCCCCGACCCCGCACGGACAGAGCGCACGACCGCAACCCTCAACCCCCGCCCCGAAGGGGCGGGCAAACGCTTGTGGCGCTCACGTCACGGACGACCCACAACGGGGACGTCGCGCCAACCACCCCGGAGGGGACGTCGCGCAACGCGCAAGCGAAGGGCACACTCTTGGGGGCCGACGACCGAAGACGCGCCGACGACAGGATTCCCACCGTGACCGACACCGCCTCCCCCACCACCCGTCGCTACGGGTCCCGGCCCACCATGAAGGACGTCGCCGCGCGGGCCGGCGTGGGCCTCAAGACGGTCTCCCGGGTGGTGAACGGGGAACCGGGGGTCACCACGGACACCGAGCGCCGGGTCCAAGAGGCGATCCAGGCCCTCGGCTTTCGCCGCAACGACAGCGCACGCGTCCTCCGCAAAGGCCGCACGGCGAGCGTCGGCCTCGTACTGGAGGATCTGGCCGACCCGTTCTACGCGCCGCTCAGCCGGGCCGTGGAGGAGGTCGCGCGCGCCCATGGCGCGCTGCTCATCCACGGTTCGAGCGCGGAGGACGCCGAGCGGGAGCGGGAGCTCGTGCTCGCGCTGTGCGCCCGCCGCGTGGACGGCCTCGTCATCGTTCCGGCCAGCGACGACCACCGCTATCTGGAGCCGGAGATCGCGGCGGGCGTGGCCACCGTCTTCGTGGACCGCCCGGCGGGCCGGATCGCGGCGGACACGGTGCTGTCCGACAGCTTCTCGGGCGCGCGCGAGGGCGTGGCGCACCTCATCGCGCACGGCCACCGCAGGATCGGCTTCATCGGGGACCGGCCGAGCATTCACACCGCGACGGAGCGGCTGCGCGGCTACCGCGCGGCCATGGCGGACGCGGGGCTGCCGGCCGACGAGCGCTGGGTGTCGCTGGGCGCCACCGCGCCGGAGCGGGTGCGGGCGGCGGCCGAGGCGATGCTGGGCGGGCCGGAGCCGGTCACGGCGGTCTTCGCGGGCAACAACCGGGTGACCGTCACGGTGGTGCGCGTGCTCACCGCCTGGCCGTGGCCGGTCGCGCTGGTCGGCTTCGACGACTTCGAGCTGGCGGATCTGCTGTCGCCCGGGGTGACGGTGGTGGCGCAGGACGCGGCGCTGCTGGGCCGTACGGCCGCGGAGCGGCTCTTCCGGCGGCTGGACGGGGAGGCCGGGGAGCCGGCCCGGGTGGAGCTGACGACGCGGCTGATCGCCCGGGGTTCGGGGGAACTCCCCCCGGCGGGTGGGGGTGCGGGGCGCGCCGGTCAGATGCCGAACGGCGCGGCGTAGCGGACGGTGCCGGACGGCAGGGGGCCGCCGTCCAGGCTGAGGGCCATCATGGCCTCGTCGGGCACGTCGATGGTCAGGCCGATGCCGTGGGCGGAGGCCCGCTCGAAGCCGAACCGCGGGTAGTACTCGGGGTGTCCGAGGACGGTGACGTAGTGCTCGCCCCGGTCCCGGGCGGCGTCGAGCGCGGCGCGGATGGCGGCGGAGCCGGCGCCGGTCCGCTGCCGCTCGGGGCGTACGGAGACGGGGGCCAGGCACAGGGCCGGGGTGTCGCCGATGTGGCAGCGGGTCAGCAGGGCGTGTGCGACGGGGTGGTCCGTGGCGTCGGTGGCGACGACGGACAGGCCGTCGATCCATGCCGCGTCGGCGCGCAGGGCGTCGACGAGGTCGGCTTCCAGCGGGGTGTCGAACGCGGCGAGGAGGATGGCGCGGACGGCCGGGATGTCCGCCTCGGTCTCGGGCCGGGTGGCCCAAGAGGAGGGCGGGGAGGACGGTGACGTGGAGTGCTGCACGGTTTCCCTCGGTGTGCGGGCTGCGCGGGATTCGGGCGGGTGCGACCCTAACGCACCCGCCCTTTCCACCGCGGGGCGGTGGGGCGTCGCACAGCGGTGGGGCGCCGCTTCGTGGTCAGCAGAGGGGGAGGCCGGGAACGGGCTGGTCGTTGTCGCCGCCCTTGATGTAGACGTCGCTGACGAACACGCCGCGGTTGCCGCTGTCGTCGTCCGTTCTGGCCCACCACACGTTCGTCCACTGGCCGCTGGTCTCCCGGCGGCCCTTCGTCTGGCAGTAGAAGTAGTTCGTTCCGGCGTTGAGGACGCCGACGCGGTTGCCGGCCGCGTCGTACGAGGAGGCGGTGCGCCAGACCGTGCAGTTGTACTTGCCGCCGCCGATGGCGTGGCACACCGGGGCCTGTGCCGGGCGGCCGGCCGGGCCGCCGGCCGCGGTCGAACCGCCCCCGGGGGCCGGCGGCGCGGACGGGGAGGCGCCGGCCGAGCCCGGCGTCGTACCGGCCGAGCCCCGGGGCTTGTCCCCCGCCGAGGCCGAGGTCGACGGTGAGGCCGCGGCCGAACCCGAGGGCTTCGCGCTCTCCGTGGGCCGTCCCCCCTGTCCCGCCCGCTCCGCCGCCGCGTCGCCGTTCGACGCGCCGGGCGAGGCGGTGCCGGGCGCGGTGGGGCCGTTCGCGACCGCGCGCCCCGGCGCGTCGTCCCCGGAGCCCTGGAGGGCGGCGACCGTCACGCCTCCGCCGGCCAGGACGACCGTGGCGACCGCGGCCGCCACCACCACGCGCTGACGAGCCGTGCGCCCACGGGCCGTGCTCGTACGTGCCCCGCCGCTACGAGCCGTTCGCTTGCCGACCATCTCGACTCCCCCTCCCGGCGCCCCGGTTCGTCCGGAGCGGTCACAGTCGAGTACGGAGTCGCTCTCGGGCGGGCTCAGTCCGTTACGGTTCCAACACGTAACGCCAACACGACTCGGACAGTCGTCGAACGCCACGAACGGTCAGACCTCGACGAGCAGTTCGGTCAGCCCCCGGATCACGTACCCCGGCCGCCACCTCGGCTCCGCCGCCGGCCGAAGCCCCGGCGCCCGCCGCAGCAGCGCCTCGAACACCGCCTGGAGCTCCAGGCGCGCCAGCGGCGCGCCGAGGCAGTAGTGCAGGCCCGCCCCGAAGCTGATGTGCGGGTTGTCGCGGCGCCCGAGGTCGAGCCGGTCCGGGTCGGCGAAGCGCTCGGGGTCGCGGTTGGCCGAGCCGAAGAGCAGCGCCACCTCGCTGCCGCGCGGCACCACCGTGCCACCGATCTCGATGTCGTCGAGCACCCACCGCTCGAACATCTGCAGCGGGGTGTCGTAGCGCATCAACTCCTCGACCGCCGTCGGCAGCAGAGCGGGATCGGCGCGCAGGGCGGCGAGCTGCTCCGGGTGGCGGAAGAGGGTCAGCCAGCCGTTCGCCGTGGTGTTGACCGTGGCCTCGTGGCCCGCGTTGAGCAGCAGCACACAGGTGGACACCATCTCCTGCTCGCTCAGCCGGCCGCGTACGCGGTGCGAGGCGCCCGCCCCGGCGGCGCGCGCAGTACTGTCACCCGGGTCGTCATGGGCCGCGATCAGCGCGCTGATCAGATCCGTCCCCGGCCGGAACCGCCGCTCGGCGATCAACTCCCGCAGATACGCGGAGAACTCCCGCGACGCGTCCACCGCCCGCCGTGCCACCTCCTCCGTCGGGTTCAGCTCGAACATGCCGACGATCGCCGCCGACCAGGGGCGCAGCAGGTGCCGGTCGGCGGCCGGGATGCCCAGCATCTCCGCGATCACGGCCACCGGCAGCGGTTCGGCGACCCGGGCGAGGAGGTCGCCGCCGCCGTCCGCGCACAGCCGCGCGACCAGGTCGTCCGCCAGCCGCCGTACGGTCGGGGCCAGCCGTTCGACCGTACGGGGGGTGAACGCCTGGGACACCAGCCGGCGGATACGGGTGTGGTCCGGCGGTTCGAGATCCAGCAGCCCGTGGGCGTTGAGCGTGTGGAACGGCTCGTGCTCGGGCGGCGGCGGAGTACGGCCGAACTCCTCGTGCGTGAAGCGGTGCAGATACGTGCGGCCCAGCCGGCGGTCCCGCAGCAGCGCGGCGACATCGGCGTACCGGGGGATCAGCCACTGGTCCGTCGGCTCGAAGCGGTGCACCCGCCCCGCCGCGCGCAGCCGCGCGTACGCCGGGTACGGGTCCGCGACGAACTCCGGGGACCAGGGGTCGAAGACGGCGGCGGCCTCGGCTCGGGTCATGGTCCGAGCCTAGGCTCGGCCGCCGCCCGCGCCCAGGGTCCGTCCGTCGTGATCGCCGCGCCGTACGCCCTCGCTCCAGCCGCGCCGTACGCCCTCGCGTCAGCCGCCCGGCGTCACCAGGCCGATCTCGTACGCGAACACCGCCGCCTGTGTGCGGTCCCGCAGGCCCAGCTTCACCAGGATGCGGCTCACATGCGTCTTGATCGTGGCCTCGGTGACCACCAGCCGCGCGGCGATCTCCGCGTTGGACAGGCCCTGGGCGATCAGCGCCAGCACCTCCGTCTCGCGCTCGGTGAGCGCCTCGATCCGGTCCATCCGCGGGGCGCGGGGCGCGCCCAGCCGCGAGAACTCCGCCAGCAGCCGCTTGGTGACGGTCGGCGCGAGCAGCGCCTCGCCGGCGGCCACGATCCGTACGGCGTCGGCGAGCTGCCGGGCGGAGGCGTCCTTGAGCAGGAAGCCGCTGGCGCCGGCGCGCAGGGCCTCGTAGACGTACTCGTCGAGGTCGAAGGTGGTGAGGATCAGTACGCGGGTGGGCGCGGCGGCACTCGCGCCGGCGCCCGCGGCCGCACTCGCACCGGGGCCGGCCGCCCCGAGCGCGCCCTCGGAAGCGCCCCCGAGCGCGCCCCCGAGCGCGCCCCCGAGCGCGTCCCCGGAAGCAGAGCCGGAACCAGACCCGGAAGCAGCCGCGGGCCCCGCGGCCGACGGCGCCCCGCCACAGATCCGCCGGGTCGCCTCCAGCCCGTTCATCCCCGGCATCCGGATGTCCATGAGCACGACGTCCGGCCGCAGCTCCTCGACCCGCGCCACCGCCTCGTACCCGTCCACCGCCTCGCCCACGACCTCGATGTCGGGCTGGGCGCCCAGCAGTACGGAGAAGCCCTCCCGGACCATCACCTGATCGTCGGCGATCATCACCCGGATCGTCACGCGTCCGCCCCCTGTCCGCCGGCCGGCAGGAATGCCGCCACCTCGTAGCCGCCGTCCGCCGTGGGACCGGCGGTCAGCTCGCCGCCGAGCATCGCGGCGCGCTCCTTCATGCCCAGCACGCCGTGCCCCATGCCGGGCGACGGCCTGACCTCACCGCGCGGCGCCGTGTTGACGATGCGCAGCCCGATGCCGGTGAGGACGTAGCCGAGCTCGATGCGGACCTCGCTGCCCGGCGCGTGCCGCAGCGCGTTGCTCAGCGCCTCCTGGACGATCCGGAACGCCGACAGCTCCACGCCCTGCGGCAGCTCCCGCTCGGCCCCCGTCCGCACCACGTCGACGGCCATGCCCACCGCCCGTACGCCGTCGATCAGCTCATCGAGCCGGGCCAGCGTCGGCTGCGGCGCGTCCGGCGTCTCCTGGGCGCCCGCCGTCTCGAACCGCAGCACGCCCAGCACCCGGCGCAGCTCGGTCAGCGCGATCACCGCGCTCTCCCGGATGGTCGCGAAACTCCTGGTCAGCTCCTCGGGCGGATCGCTGACCCGGTACGGCGCGGCCTCCGCCTGGATGGCGATCACCGACATGTGGTGGGCCACGACGTCGTGCAGCTCGCGCGCGATCCGGGCGCGCTCCTCCAGCTGGGTGTGCTGGCCGCGGACGTCCGCGACGATGGTCTCCTGCTCGGTCACCCGGCCCCGCGCGAGCCACCAGGCGCGGCCGATGGCGGCGATGCCCAGGGCGAACGCGGCGAGGACCGCGCAGGCGGCGAGGTCGGACTCGAACGACGAGCCGGCGAACACCCCCCGGACGGGGATCAGCGCGACAAAGGTGACCAGCCACATCTCGAACGCGACCCGGGGCCGGGTCCGCACGGTGACCAGGGCCATCACCACGACATGGGCGAAGAACCCGGGCGTCGGCCAGTCACTGGAGAAGGCGCCCAGGATGGCCACCAGCAGGGACACCCAGAACGCGCCCACCGGCCGGAACAGGAGGATCAGCAGCGGCAGCACGATGGCGACGGAGCCGACGAGCCGCAGGGCGAAGTCGACGAGGCCGAAGCCGGGGTCCCGGCTCATGTTCGCCAGCAGGAACAGCAGGGCGAAGCCGACGATCATGGCGTGCGGCAGCCAGCGGACCACCGTACGGACGACGCGGGGCAGGGCGGCGACGCGGGGGCCGCCGATGGGGCGCAGTGGGTCGAGGGCCCACATGTCCCGCGTGAGGTCCTCCTGGAACACGTGCCGGGCCGCCCGGGCGAGGTGGGACTCCGTCCAGGCGTGCGGGGCGGGGTGGGGGCCGGTGG
>NZ_JBPQTV010000345.1:0-6591 GCF_051386515.1 Streptomyces sp. URMC 123
GCCATGGCCCCGGCAGCCGCCGGGGCCATGGCGACCCCCGGCGCCCTGACGACCGCCACCCTCACCGCCACCGACGAGCCCTCCCCCTGGCTCCACCCCGACACCCACGAAATCCTCGATCACCGCCTGACCCTCGATCTGCTCGGCGGCACCCTCCGCCGCCGCACCCGCTACCGCCTCCCCGACGGCAGGACTCTCCGCGTCGAACAGCACCGCCTGGTGCACATGGGGGACCCGCATCTCGCCGCCCTGCGCACCGAGTTCACCGCGGAGGGCTGGTCCGGGGAGCTGGAAGTGGAGTCCGCCCTCGACGGTGACGTGACCAACAGCGGCGTCGCGCGCTACAGGGACCTCGACGGGCGCCATCTGACGCGGGTCCGGGTCGGCGGCCGCGAGCCGGACACCGTATGGCTGGGCTGTCGCACCAGGACCTCCGAGGTCAGGATCGGCATGGCCGCCCGCACGGTGGCCCACCACGGCGACACCGCACCCGGCGCCGGGACCGGCGCCCCCGGCCCCCGGACGGGCCGCCTCGGCTCCAGGACGTCCCACGCCTACGGCTCCGCCGCCGTCGCCCCCGGAGCCGCCGACGTCCGCTCCGAGATCCGCCCGGCCGCGCCCCGCGCCGTCCACGTCCTCACCGTGCCGATCGCGCCCGGCCGCCCCGTGGTCGTCGACAAGACCGTCGCCCTGTACACCTCCCTGGACGCCGCCACCAGCGATCCGCTCCAGGCCGCCTGCGACCATGTGACCCGCGCCCCCACCTTCGACCGGGTGCTCGCCACGCACCGTACGGCGTGGGAACTGCTGTGGCGGCGGGCGGAACTGGATGTGCCGGGCGAGGCCGGGCTCATTCTGCGGTTCCACCTCTTCCACGTGCTCCAGACGCTCTCGCCGCACACCGCGGAACTGGACGTGGGGGTGCCCGCCCGGGGGCTGCACGGCGAGGCGTACCGGGGGCACGTCTTCTGGGACGAGCTGTTCGTGCTGCCCTACCTCAACCTGCACTTCCCCGAGGTCTCCCGGGCCCTGCTGACCTACCGCCACCGGCGGCTGCCGCAGGCCTGCCGCGCCGCCGCCGACGTGGGGCGCTCCGGCGCCATGTACCCCTGGCAGAGCGGCAGCGACGGGCGCGAGGAGACGCAGCAACTGCACCTCAACCCGCGCTCCGGCCGCTGGATGCCCGACCACTCGCGGCTCCAGCACCACGTGGGGTCGGCCGTGGCGTACAACGTCTGGCAGTACTGCGAGGCGAGCGGCGACACGGAGTTCCTGCACACCCAGGGCGCGGAGATGCTGCTCCAGATCGCCCGGTTCTGGGCGGACTCGGCGGTGTACGACGCGGCGCACGGCCGCTACAGCATCCGCGGCGTGGTGGGCCCGGACGAGTACCACGAGGCGTACCCGGACGCGGAGACCCCGGGGCTCGACGACAACGCCTATACGAACGTCACGGCCGCCTGGGTGCTCGCGCGGGCCCTGGACGTGGTGCGGGACCTGCCCGAGCCGCGGCGGGTGGAGCTCTTCGAACGCGCCGGGCTGCTCGACGAGGAACTCGCCCACATGGACGAGGTCTCCCGGCGGCTGCGGGTCCCCTTCCACCAGGGCGTGATCAGCCAGTTCGACGGCTTCGGCGAACTCGCGGAGCTGGACTGGGAGCGCTACCGCGCCCGCTACGGGGACATCCGCAGGCTGGACCGCATCCTGGAGGCCGAGGACGACTCGGTCAACTGCTACCAGGTGTGCAAGCAGGCCGATGTGCTGATGCTCGGCTATCTCTTCTCGCCCACCGAGCTCGCCGGCCTCTTCGACCGGCTCGGCTACGCCCTGGACGACGAGACCTGGCACCGGACGGTGGACTACTACCTGCACCGGACCAGCCACGGCTCCACCCTCAGCGGGCTGGTGCACGGCTGGGTCCTCGCCCGGGTCCGCCGGGCCGAGGCCTGGCGCTTCTGCCAGGAGGCGCTGGCCGCCGACGTGGCCGACATCCAGGGCGGCACCACGGCCGAGGGCATCCACCTGGGCGCCATGGCCGGGACCCTGGACCTGGTGCAGCGCGGGCTCACCGGCCTGGAGACCCGGGCGGGCGCCATCTGGCTGGACCCGGTGCCGCTGCCGGAACTGTCGGAGTTCGGTTTCTCCCTGCGGTATCGGGGGCACTGGGGCATCGGCGTGCGGATGCGGGCCGGGCGGGTGCAGGTGACCGTCCCCACGTCGTCGGAGCTGCCCGTCACCTTCGCGCTCGCCGACCACGAGGTCACCGTGCCGCCCGGCGAGTCGACCTGGCTGCACCTGCCGTCCTCCTGACGGTCCGCCGGGAAACCGCCCGGAGACCGCAAGGAGACCGCACGGGGGCCCGCAAGGAGACCGCCCGGGGGCCCGCAAGGAGACCGCCCGGAGGCCGTACGGGGGCCACCCGGCGGCGGCCCACCGGGGGGCCGGCCGACGTACCGAGGCTTCCACCGGCGCCCTCCCGGCCCGCGGGCGCCGTTGCGCCACCCCGGACCCGCCGTGTCACCCTTGATCGGATCTCGCGCCGCCGAGCCGTGAGGAGCGCCCGCCGTGGTACCACCGATGCATCCCTCCGGCAGCGCGCCACGGCCCCGTAGGGCCGTCGTCCTCGGCGCCGGGTTCGCCGGAACCCTGGCCGCCGCCGTGCTCGCGGACCACGCCGACGAGGTCACCGTCGTCGAGCGGGACCGGCTGCCGACCGCCGGGACCCCCGCGCCCCGGCCCGGACTGCCCCAGGCCCGCCACGCCCATCTGCTGTGGGCGGGCGGCGCCAGAACTGTCGAGGCCCTGCTGCCGGGCACGGTCGAGCGCTGGCTCAGCGCGGGGGCCCGGCGGGTCTCCCTGCCCACAGGACTGGTGACGCTCTGCCCCCAGGGCTGGCTCCGCCGGTGGCCCGAGATGCAGTTCACCATCGCGTGCAGCCGCGATCTGCTGGACGCCGTCCTGCGCGACGAGGCGCTCGCCCGCCCGCAGATCACCGTCCTCGACGGCACCATGGCCGAGGGGCTGCTCGGCGACGCCCGGCGCGTCACGGGGGTCCGCGTACGGGACCGCACCACCGGCGCGCCGCGCGAGCTGGCGGCCGATCTGGTGGTCGACGCCACAGGACACGCGTCCCGGGCCGCGCGATGGCTGACGGCCCTCGGGCTGCCGGCCGCGCGGGAGGAGACGGTCGACCCCGGACTGGCGCACGCCACGCGGGTGTTCCGGGCGCCCGCCGGCACCGAGAACTTCCCCGTCGTCCATGTGCACCCCGACGCCGGCCGCCCCGAGCCGGGTCGGGGCGCGACCCTGGTCCCCATCGAGCACCACCAGTGGCTGGTCACCCTGCACGGCACCCGGGGCGGCCATCCGCCGCGGGACGCCGAGGGGTTCGCCGCCTTCGCCCGGCGGCTCCCGCACCCCGTGGTGGCCGATCTGATGGAACAGGCCCGTCCGCTCACCGACGTCCAGATCACCCCGGGCACGGCCGACCGCAGAACGGCCTTCGAGCGCCTCGCCCGCTGGCCCCGGGGGTTCGTGGTGCTCGGCGACGCGGTGGCGGACTGCAACCCCGTCTACGGCCACGGCCTGACCGTGGCGGCCCGCGGGGCGGCGGCGCTGCGGGAGGCGCTGCGCCGCGGGGGGCTCGACGATCCCGCCCTGGGCCGGCGGGTGCAGCGGGCGGTGGGCCGCGCCGTGCGCACCCCCTGGAACCTGGCCAGCGGTCAGGACATCCGCTACCCCGGGGCCGTCGGCGACCGGCCGCCCCTGACGGCCCGGGCCGCCCGGCGCTATCTCGACCGGCTGGTGCTCGCCGCGACCGGCCGACCCACCGTCGCCCGCGCCCTGTTCGACGTCATGACGCTCTCCGCGCCGCCCGGCGGACTGCTCCGCCCCGCGGTGCTCACGGGCGTGGTCCGCGGCCCCGGCCGGCCGCCGCTGAGCCGCCCACCGCTCACCACCGCCGAGTGGGGCTTCCAGCCCCGCCCGCACCGGCGTTCCCTGTGAGGGGGCAGCGGCCCGTGGGACCGCCGCGACCGGCGGAAACGCCCCTCGGCACCGGAGCGCGGCCCTCCGCGGCGGGACGGAGGACTCCGCCGCGCGCGCCCCGCCGCCCGTGTGAACAAATCAGCACAACCGCGCATTGACACGACCTCGCGAACACTGCGAGTTTTCTCCTGCGCGATGTCCTCCTGGCCGGCCAGGTATCCGGCGGCGCCTCTCGCCACCGAGCGCGCCATCGCTGAATGACGCATTCATGTGATCGGAGTACCCGCCACCATGTCCATACGTGCTGACGACCCCACGGCCGCCGCCGGTCCCTCGGCGATGGCGTGGGCCACCATGCCGTCGGCGACCGACATCACCGTCCCCGGAGCGCGGACCGCCCCGGGAGCGGGAGAGCGGCACGAAGGGCCCCGCACCGAGACCGGCACGGCCCCCACGGGCGCCGCGGTGGCGGCCGCGGACGCCACCGCGCCGACCGGGCCCGCCGCGGCTGCCCCCACCCCCGTCCACGGCCGCTACCGCGGCGCCGGGGCGGGCTTCGAACTCGAGCTGCGCGTCGACATCGACGGCAGCCGCCCGCTGCACAAGCTCAGCGGCGACGTCTTCGCCACCAGCGGCGCCACCACCGGCTACTTCGGCTCCTTCGTCGTCCACGCCGTCGCCGTCACCCGCACCCCGGACCACGTGGTCGTCACCGGCGAGGGCGAGTTCGGCTGGGCGGCGCGCTACCCCGTGGTGCGGGTCGTCATCCCCCTCGTCCCGGGGGAGGGGCCGCGCGCCGCGGCCACCGTGCAGTTCCTCGACGCCCCCCGCCGCCCCGGCGCGAGCTACCTCTGCCCCTTCGTGTCGCCCTACTTCCGTACGGTGCAGTGGGAACAGGACTCCGTCGTCGGCAAGGTGCCCTTCGTCTCCTACGACACCGGCTCGCTGCCCCTGCCGCCCGGCACCCCGGCCCGCACGCTCACCGTGCCCGCCGCCTACGCCGACGCGGGGCTGGAGCTGATGTCGGCGGGCACCCCCAATGTGCTCGCCGAGAACGCCGACGGCTGGACGGACGGCGAACTGCACGGCGCGATGTGCGACAACTTCAGCCTCTGGAAGGACCTGCCGCAGTGGAAGGTCTGGCTGCTCGTCGCCGGCGCCTACGAGGGCAACCCCGGCGTCCGCGGCATCATGTTCGACTACCACGACACCTTCCAGCGCCAGGGCTGCGCCGTCTTCTACGACGCCATCAAGGGCACGGACCCCGACGCCCAGCGCTCCCAGCTGCGGACGTACGTCCATGAACTGGGCCATGCCTTCAACCTGATGCACTCGTGGCAGAAGAACCTCTCCGAGCCCCCCGCGCCCCTCGGCCCCAACCAGGGGTTCGGCGACCTCTCCTGGATGAACTACCCCCACAAGTACAACCCCGGCGGGGGCGCGCCCTCCGGTGACGCGGCCTACTGGGCGAACTTCCCGTTCCGGTTCACCGACGACGAACTCGCGCACCTGCGGCACGGGTTCTACCGGGACGTGGTCATGGGGGCCGGCGCGTTCGGCGCCGGGGCCCGGGACATCGCTCCGGAACTGTTCGAGGAGCCGATCGCCGACGAGTCCGGGCTGCGGCTGGAGCTGCGTGCCAAGCCGGCCCACGAGTTCGGGGAGCCGGTCGTCGTCGAGCTCAAGCTCCGCACCACCGATCTGCGCGGCCGCACCACGCACGCCTTCCTGCACCCCAACAACGACCTCGTCAGCATCGCCATCCGGCAGCCCTCCGGCCGTACGGTCGTCTTCCGGCCCCTGATGCGCCGCTGCGTGGACGAGGACCTCACCGTGCGCCTGGACACCTCCCGGCCCGCGGTCTACACCAGCGCCTACATCGGCTACGGGCGCGACGGGCACTACTTCCAGCAGCCCGGCCGCTACACGCTGCGCGCCGTCTACCTCGCCTCCGACGGCTCGCGCGTCGTCTCGCCCGCCCTGCGCCTGACCGTCCGGCACCCGCAGTCCCGCACCGACGAACACGTCGCGGAACTGATGATGGGCGAGGAACAGGGCACGCTGCTGGCGCTCCTGGGCTCCGACTCGCCCGCCCTGCGGGCGGGCAACGACGCGCTCCAGGAGGTCGTCGAGCGCCACGCCAAGCACCCCCTCTCCGTCTACGCCCGCATGGTCAAGGGCCTGAACGCCGAGCGCGACTTCAAGAGCCTCGGCGCCGGACGGCGGCTGACCGTGCGCCCCGCCGACACCAAGGAGGGCATCCAGCAACTCGCCCCCGTGGTCGACGCGTCCGTCCAGGGCAAGGGACTGGACAACATCACGCTCACCATGGTGATGTGCCGCCTGGCCCGCGCCGAGGCCCGACAGGGAGACCTCGAACAGGCCCACACCGTGCTCGACCGGATGACCCAGCACTTCAGCGGGCAGCGGCTCACCCCGCACGTCGTCGACGCCATCCGTGCCCAGGCCGAGGCGACCAAGGCGGACCTCGCCGCCGCGTACGGGGCCTGACCGCTGGGGCGGGGGACCGCTCGCGCGGCGGCAGGGCCACGCGGGCGGCCCCTCGACACGCCCGCCCACGCCCCCCGGCGTTCGACACACGCC
>NZ_JBPQTV010000346.1:0-6588 GCF_051386515.1 Streptomyces sp. URMC 123
CCCAACCCCACGACCTACGTCCACAACCCCCTGACCTGGTCCGACCCCCTGGGGCTCATGTCTTGCGAAAACGGAGGTAGCTGGGACCCCAAGGAAGCACCGTACCTTTATCGCGGAGTGAGCCACGCCGACCCAGGCAGTGCTCAGCACTTGATCGATATGTATAAAAACGCTCTCGAGGGGAGAGCGGTGCCTATCGGAGGACACGAAGATGTTCAACTGCATGTGGGGTCGAATGAGGGCACTCGGAGCGTGTTCACATCATGGACGACTGACCTAGAGGGCGTCGCTAGGGACGCAAGCACTTACGGCAATGGTCCGGGAGTTGTTTTGCGTATACCTAACGGAGACGGTGCGACGTATTTCCGGGTCCCGGGAGTCTCTTATGTTTTCGAAGAATCCGAGGTCACCTTGAGGGGAATAGTCGAGAATGCGGAGATCAGCATAAATGGCGGGCCTTGGCATAGGCCGTCCAGTCAGTCCTAGTGCGGGTGGGATTCGAGGTACTGCCGGATCGATTCCCTATTCGGCAAAGCGGTGTATGAGTTGAGGCGCCACGCTCCGGTGTTCGGGTCACGTGGAACAATGGCCCATCCGCCACGATTGGGTGCCAGGCTGAAAAGAACTGAACCACACAAAGTGCACTGCCCCACGGAAAGAGGGGAAGATGAATGCAAATCGTGGCTTTGTGGAGTGGCGGCATGCAGCGATTGGTCAAGCCGTGAGCGGGTGCTCTCGGGCGTAAGGACGTGCCAGTTTTCCGGCGTTGCCAGAGGTTGCCAATTGTCGAAGAAGTCGATCACCTGTTCGGATGTGTCGGAAAAAGCGGCTCGTTGTGATGCAGCCTCCGTTTCATCCATAAAATGCATGATTTGCGGCAATAGTTGCGCTACATTCGGCATTTCCGTGGAGCCGAACCAGGACTCCCAAGGGCCGCTGGGCTCTAGGAAGGAATTCGCGTATCCCGAGCCCAATTTGCTGTCCAGGAGCATGAGCCCCCCAAGGGGCCAATCTTGTGCGGCATACGGCGCACCCGCGGTCAGTGAGGAGCGAAGATAGATTTCCAGTATCTGGGCATCTTCGTGTGAACCAAAACGCGCCAAAGCGACACTGTACCCCTTAGGGGTTTCTGTTCCGCCGTTCATCAGCAAACGGCTGAAAAGCCTTCTGAACTCAGTCCTCCTGGTCGCTGCGATCATCCACGCCGCCGTCAGTTTCATTCGCCACTCGCCTTTCAAAAGAATGGCCAATTCTTCGGCAGTGGCAATGCTTGCGGAGTCGTAGAGGTTCTTCATGAAATTGGATCGTTGCGCCTGGTCCATATGTGTCAGGTTCCACCCGTGCAGCTTCATGTAGCGGCGCCCGGGTATGACGTACCGCCTGGTCGCTGCCAATGCCTCAAAATTGCTCTCGGGCCACACCGTGGATCAACCTTCCTGTTCGCTGCCTGGGTGAGTGCATACTCGCGCTTTGTGTGTGCACCTGTGTGATTACTTCTGTGAAGTGCTCGCTGTGATTTCCTGTTTCAGTCATCAGCGGAGAACGGTCTGACGGCGAGCAAACTGTTTCGTCCTCTGCGTCACTCTAAAGTAGCGCCATGTCCCCTGTTGAGGAATGGGGCATGCGGGGGCAGCTCGTTGCTCGGTGTGTCCCAGTGCCGGACTGTCACCCCTGCGAACGCCTGCCGGGGGTCGCTGATGCGCTGAAGGGTGGTGACACACGGTCTTGACCCGGGGGGATGCCCTCGATGAACCGCCACAGTAGCTGGTGGCGCTCCAAAGAGGAGAGGGCAAAACGCAAACAGTCATGCATTGCTGGTCGAATGAACGCTGGAAGGGGTTGGGCGTTGTTGAGGGTGGGAGCCACCGGGGTACTCCGTAGAGGCGCAAGTGGTGGACGCCGCGGGCCGGTGGTGGGGTGCCGTGCCCTCGCCTCGAAACTCGGCTGCACCACGTTGTCGTCCGCCTGTATAACTCCGGGACGGCGCGGAGTGACAGAGAGGCATGCGGGTGCGGCACGAAATCGGCGGTATTGAGCAGGAGCGGTCGCGAGTGGTCGCGCGACCCGGGACCGACCTTTCCGGACCGCAACTGGAGGCGGGGCAGGCCGATATGACTGGTGGAGCCCGTACGCACGAGGTCCGTGCGGTCTTCAACGACGAGACCATCACGGTCTATCAGGCCTACCCGGCGAGCATCGCCGAGGCCGCGCTGAAGGCGGGCACCTTCGTGGACCCGTTCAAGCGGGCCCGCATGACCTGGATCAAGCCGTCGTTCCTGTGGATGATGTACCGCTGCGGGTGGGCCACCAAGCCCGACCAGGAGCGGGTCCTCGCCCTCGACATCACCCGCGAGGGCTTCGAATGGGCCCTCGCGCACGCCTGCCTCAGCCACTTCGACCGCAAGCGCTTCGCCTCCGCGGCGGAGTGGCGCAAGGCCCTCACGTCCTCGCCGGTCCGCGTCCAGTGGGACCCGGAACGCGACCTCGCCCTGAACCCGCTGCCGCACCGCGCGATCCAGATCGGCCTCTCCGGCGAGGCGGTCGATCGCTACGTGGACGACTGGATCACCGCCATCCGGGATGTCACGCCGCTGGCCCACGACGTGCACGCAGCCGTGACGGCCGGCGACCACCCCGCGGCCCAGGCCCTGCTCCCTCACGAGCGGGTGTACCCACTGCCCGCTCACCTCGCCGACCGCGTCGGCGGGTCGGTGGAAGTGAAAGAAATGGCAACGATGGAAGGGTCCACGCCTTGATAAAGACGGGCGTTCTCGGGCGCATCGCATCCGGGGAGGAACAGGGTAAGTACGTGAAGATCGAGCAGCACTGGGCGGGTGGTGAGGCCTATTACCTCATTCTCGTGGGGGGTAATCGGGAGCTCAGCGTCGATGGCGGGGACGACTGGGCCAAGGACGACGACTATCTGCGGGGGTATTTCGAGGAGAGCGACTGGGTCGTGGAGTGGGAAGACGGAGGCGTCGTCATTCCCCCTGAGGGCGAGCCCGCGCGATGAAGTCGCCTTCCGCTCGGGCCCGGAGGAGGCCGGCCGTCCGGGCGGATCGGTCGCGCCCGGTCGCGCCGAACCGAGAAGGCCGTACGGCACGGAATCCGTTCGCCGTGCGCGGGGCGCGTGGGTGAGAATGAGCGCCGCTTCCCCCTCGACCAGGAGATCCATGTACAAGCGCCTGCCCGTGCTCGTCCTCTGCCTGACGGTCGCCGCCCTCGGCACCTCGGCGTGTGACGACTCCGGCGACAACCGCTCCGGCGCCCCGGCCCCCGCCGCGCCGGCTGCCGCTTCCTCGCCCGCCGGCGCGTCCTCGGGCGGCTCCGAGGCGGGCCCCCAGGACAGCCCCCAGGACAGCGCCCCGGCGAGCCCCTCCGCCGACCCCGCCAAGCCGCGCCAGCTGACCGGCCTGCTGTCCAAGCTCTACCTCAAGACCATCCGGGACAACTACCCGAACATGGCGAGCATCAGCGACGAGACCCTCATCGACCACGGCAACGCCTTCTGCGCCGCCCAGGGCGTGGCCCTCGCCGATCAGGCCAAGAAGACGATGAAGGAACTCGGCACCACCCCCAAGCAGACCGCCCAGATCATGGGCAGCGCGCACGGCTACTGCCGCTAGTTCCCCGGGGCCCCGGCCGAGGCCCCGTAGAGCCCTCCGCACCCCTCGGCCTCACGCTTAGGAGGGACTCCCCGCATCCACGGCCCCCTCCCTGGGCAGCCATGTCGGCGATCATTCGCTCCAGCATTCGCTCCAGGAAAGGCCGTTCATGCCCCGTCGCCTGCTCGCACTTCTGCTCGGAATCGTCGCGCTGTCCGCGGTGGCCACCGCTCCCGCCACGGCGGCGGAGGCCGATCCCACGAAGCTCCTCTCCAGCATCGAGGGCTTCGCCATCGAAGGCCCCCTGATCAACAACCTCGGCCTGCCCCAGGTGCTCTGAACCGGCCGCCCCGCCGGGCCGGCCAACCGGCCGCCACCCCCGGGCCCGGACGCTCGACCGAGCGAAAGCACATCGGTCAGCGAGAACACGTCGGCCCCCGCAGGGGAAACCCACCCGCGGGGGCCCACGGCCACAACACGTACTACGAGCTACCAGCTACGAGATCAGCGAACGGATCTCGATCGTCTCGTCGCGGCCCGGACCCACACCGATCGCCGAGATCGGCGCGCCCGACATCTCCTCCAGCGCCTTCACATACGCCTGCGCGTTCTTCGGCAGGTCCGAGAAGCTCTTCGCCTTCGAGATGTCCTCGGTCCAGCCCGGCAGCATCTCGTAGATCGGCTTCGCGTGGTGGAAGTCCGTCTGGCTGTACGGCAGCTCCTCGACGCGCTTGCCGTCGATCTCGTACGCCACGCACACCGGGATCTGCTCCCAGCCCGTCAGCACGTCGAGCTTCGTGAGGAAGAAGTCCGTCAGGCCGTTCACCCGCGTCGCGTACCGCGCGATCACCGCGTCGAACCAGCCGCAGCGCCGGTCGCGGCCGGTGGTCACACCGCGCTCGCCACCGATCGTCCGCAGCTTCTCGCCGTCTTCGTCGAACAGCTCCGTCGGGAACGGCCCGGCGCCCACGCGCGTCGTGTACGCCTTCAGGATGCCGATCACCCGGCTGATCTTCGTCGGGCCCACGCCCGCACCCGTGCACGCGCCGCCCGCCGTCGGGTTCGACGAGGTGACGAAGGGGTACGTGCCGTGGTCCACGTCGAGCAGCGTGCCCTGGCCGCCCTCGAACAGCACGACCTTGCCCTCGTCGATCGCGTCGTTGAGGATCAGCGTCGTGTCGGCGACATAGCCCCGGATCTGCTCGGCGTAGCCGAGGAGCTCCTCCACCACCTGCGCCGGCTGGATCGCGCGCCGGTTGTACAGCTTGGCGAGGATCTGGTTCTTGAAGTCGAGAGCCGCCTCGACCTTCTGGGTCAGGATCGACTCGTCGAACAGGTCCTGCACCCGGATGCCCACGCGGTTGATCTTGTCGGCGTAGGTCGGGCCGATGCCGCGCCCCGTCGTACCGATCTTCCGCTTCCCCAGGAAGCGCTCCGTCACCTTGTCCAGCGTCGTGTGGTACGACGTGATCAGGTGGGCGTTACCGCTGATCAGCAGCTTGGACGTGTCCACGCCCCGAGCCTGGAGTCCGCTCAGCTCGGAGAGCAGGACCGCCGGGTCGACCACGACGCCGTTACCGATGACCGGGGTGCAGCCCGGGGAGAGAATTCCGGACGGGAGCAGATGCAGCGCGTACTTCTGGTCGCCTACGACGACCGTGTGGCCGGCGTTGTTGCCGCCCTGGTAGCGCACCACGTAATCCACTGAGCCGCCGAGCAGGTCGGTGGCCTTTCCCTTGCCCTCGTCACCCCACTGAGCACCGAGCAGCACAAGTGCGGGCACAGGCGTACACCCCTTCCGGGCGGGGCATGTCCAACGTGCCGGGCGGCTCGCTGCATGGTGCAGCCGCCGCGAGAGCCGTCGAACCGGTGCCCCGGATAGACGAAGCCCCTGGCGCAACAGCGACAGGGGCTCTTGCACCGAGAGATTACCTGACGGAAGGACCGAGGTGTCGGCACAGCATCACGGGCACCCTCCCCCGAACGGAGTCCGGGGGGACCCCCTGCTCGTCGTCATCGACCCGGCCGCCCGGCGAATCGACGGTGAGTCCGTGCGCATCGCGAAGGATGTGCTGTGCGCGGGCGCGTCGACGAAGATCTGCCTGCCGGACGGGCCCGCGGAGGTCGCCCGGGCGCTGGCCCGGCGCGGCAGCCGGCAGCCGGTCGTCGTCGGCGACGACGCGGCGCTGCTCACGGTCGTACGGCTGCTGCACCAGCAGGGTGATCTCGCGAAGACGGTCGTGTCGCTGATCCCCGTCGGGGCGTCCGGCAGCGCGCTGACCCTCGCCCACACGCTCGGCGTCCCGGCCGGGCCGGTGGCCGCGGCCCGTACGGTGCTGGACGGGGCCGAGCGGCGGCTCGACCTCCTCGTCGACGACACGGGTCAGATCGTCCTCGGCGGGCTCTGGATTCCCGGCCAGGCGCGGATGGCCGCGGAGCGGCCGGGTACGGCGGCGGTGGCTTCCGTCGTCGGCCCGGCGAGGGGCCCGGCGTACGACGGTGGGCCGGCCCCCGGCGGTGGGCGGCGGCGCTGGTGGGCGCCCTGGTGGCGGCGTACGGGGGGCTCCGGCGCGGTACGGGTTCCCGACGCGCCGCCGGTGAGGGTCGCGGCGCGGGTGCCGGGCGTACGGGTGCCGGCGGTGCGGCTGCGTGTGGAGGCGGACGGCGAGGTCCTGGCGGACCTCGACCGGCCGGTCCAGGAGATCCGGGTGACGCCGGAGGACGGCCTCGCGGAGGTGGTCGTACGGGCCGGGGCGGCGGGGCCCGGCGCGGCGCCGGTCGGCGAGGTCACGGTCCGTGCGAAGACGGTCACGGTGTCGGGTTCCGGTACGGAGTTCTTCTATCGGTCCGAGGCGGGGGTGGGTGGGCCGGTGGCCGCGCGCACGTGGACGGCCCACGCGGGCGCGTGGCGCCTGACGCTCCCCCGCGCGTAGCGCCTCGGGCTTGTGACGCCCACGCCGCCGACGTCCCCCCGGCCGAAGGC
>NZ_JBPQTV010000347.1:0-6569 GCF_051386515.1 Streptomyces sp. URMC 123
AGAGACAGGGACCCGACCCCGGACTCGGCCCCGGCCGCTTCATGGCGGTCGGCCCCGGCAGCCCGCGTGACCCCCGTGACCCGCTCCCCCGCTCCCGTGACCGCGCCAGGACCCGTGCCCGACGGGGCGCGCACGCCGAGCGCCGCGAAGCGCTCCGCCAGCGCCTCCGGCGCCAGCAGCAGGCCGTCCTCCCCCTGGTTGTCCGTCGCCGGCGCGCACAGGGCGCCGGGGATATGGCCCGCCACCGGGTCGATCGGCTCCACCTCGCCCCGGTAGCGCTCCGGGGCCCGCGCGTCCAGCAGTACTCCCGTACGGGCGAGGGCGGCCGCGGCGTCCGCGTCCAGCAGTGGCAGGTGCCCCGGGGCGGGGACGAAGTCCCCGGGCTCCGGCGCCTCCACGGCGGTCGACAGCGCCCCGCCGGCCGCCGTCCACGCGGCCAGGCCGCCGTCCAGGACCCGTACGGCCGGGTGGCCGGCCCAGCGCAGCAGCCACCAGGCTCGGGCGGCGGCCCAGCCCGCCGAGGGCACCGGCGGGTCGCCCCGGCCGCCGTCGTAGACCACCACCGGCCGCTCCCGGGAGACCCCGGCCCGGCGCATCGCGGCACCGAAGGCGTCGAGGTCGGGCAGGGGGTGCCGGCCGCGCGGCCCCGGCTCGCCGGCCAGCTCCGTGTCGAGGTCGACATAGACGGCGCCCGGCAGATGACCGGCCTCGTACGCGGGCCGGCCGGGCGGGCCGCCGAGCTGCCAGCGGATGTCGAGCAGCAGCGGGGGCCGGGGCCCGGCCAGTTCGTCCGCCAGCCCCGCCACGGAAATGATCACACCTTTGGCATCCATGGGCCCATCCTCGCGCAGAGTCCGTCGCGGCACCCCGGCCGGACGGACCGCCGCCATCGGCTCCCCACCTCGGCTTCCCGCCCCCACTCCCCGCCGCGGTGGCGCCCGCCTTCGAGTGCTGTACGCGAACCGCGGCGCCCCGCCCGCCCGCGTACACCCTCTGGAGATCACCTCGCGAGCCCCTCGTGGCGACGAGGTCATGGCCGCCGGTTCGTATGAGCGCTCGCACACGGGGTATACGGCGAGTGGACACTGAACGGCAAGGGCGCCGAAAGCGATGCGGAGACGGCAAATCGGGCATCCTCCTGGGGGAACACGGGGAATGCGGCGCGGCCGGGGCGCACGGCACGACAGGTGGTGCAAGCATCTGGGCGGGCGTACGTCACGCGACGGTGCGCCCGGTCCGGCACGACCACCCCGATGGTCCGAGGAGAGAGTGACGATGACCGAGGAATGGGGGTCCCCCCAGCCACGCGCGGGGGAGGCTCGGCGCACGCCCGGCACGCCCTGCTGGGTGAGCCTCATGGTGCACGGCCTGCCCGCCACCCAGGAGTTCTACAGCACGCTGTTCGGCTGGGAGTTCAGCCCGGGCCCCCAGCAGCTCGGCCCGTACGTCCGTGCGCTCCTGGACGGCGAGGAGGTCGCCGGCATCGGTGAGCTGCCCCCGGACCGCCATCTGCCGATCGCCTGGACCACCTATCTCGCCAGCGACGACGCCGACGCCACGGCGGAGCAGATCCGGTGCTGCGGCGGCACGGTCGGGGTGGGCCCGCTGGACGCGGGCGAGGCGGGGCGGATGGCGATGGCCTCCGACCCCACCGGCGCGGTGTTCGGCGTCTGGCAGGGCCGGGCGCACCCCGGCCAGCGGGTGGCGGGCCGGCCCGGCACCCCGGTCTGGAATGAGCTGTTGACGCAGGACACCTCCCACGTCACGAAGTTCTACCAAGCGGTGTTCGGCTATGAGCCCGAGACGCTCGCCTCGGCCGACGAGGACCATGTGACGCTCCATCTGGCGGACCGCCCGGTGGCCTCGATCCACGGCGTGGGCAACGCCCTGCCCCGGGACCGCGGGCCGCACTGGATGACGTATTTCGAGATCGAGGACGTGGACGCGGCCGTCGATCGCGTCGCCGGGCTGGGCGGCCGGGTGCTCAAGGGCCCGTGGGACGGCGCCCACGGGCGGATGGCCACGGTCTGCGACCGGGAGGGCGCCGCCTTCACCATCGTCCGCACCGCCCGCTGACGGGCCCGGCCGCGCCCCGGCGCACCGCTGACCGACCGGGGCCCGGCCCTCCCCCGGCGCACCGCCTGGGGCCCGGCCCCGCCTCGGCGCACCGCCCGCCGGCCGGAGGGTGAAGACCCACCCGAGAGTGGACGGAGAGCGTCCGTTCCCACACTGACGACGGCCCGCCGCACACGCGGCGGGCCGCGGGGGGGGCGGCCGCGGTGCCCCATGCCCCCTTCGGGGCGGGGCACCGGCGTCATTTCGGTGTGGGATGGGGTTATCTGTGGCGGACGACAAGGTTCTCGCGGCACAGAAGTGGGTCAACGCGACCTACGGAAAGGTCGCCGGATACCAGAAGTGCCCCGAGGACGGCAAGACGGGGTGGGGCACGATGTACGCCCTCACCATGGCCCTCCAGCACGAGCTGGGCATCAGCCCCGTGGTCGCGGGCTTCGGCCCCGGCACCCTGTCCAAGCTGGCGGCCCTCGGCGATGTCCAGATGGGCTTCAAGAACAAGAACATCGTCAAGATCCTCCAGCACGCGCTGTTCTGCAAGGGCTACTGGGGCGGCGCCGCGGACGGCAACTACGACGTCACGACCGTCACGGCGATCAAGCAGCTGAAGTCCAACGCCGGCCTCGGCGACAGCGACGGCATGGTCCAGCCGAAGATCTTCAAGGCGATCCTGTCCATGGACGCCTATGTGGTCGTCGCGGGCGGCACGGAGAAGGTCCGCGGCATCCAGCAGTGGCTGAACGGCCGCTACCACAAGCGCTCGACGTTCGACATCGGCCCGTGCGACGGCATCTACTCGCGCGATGTGCAGAAGTCGCTGATGAAGGCCATTCAGTACGAGATCGGCATCGCCGAGTCCTCGGTGAACGGCAACTTCGGCCCCACCACCCAGGCCGGGCTGCGCAACCACGTGGTGTCCGAGGGCGACTCCGGCATCTTCGTCCAGCTGTTCTCGGCCGCCTGTGTGTTCAACGAGCCGGTGTACCTCGCGCCGGGCAGCCAGGTCATCACCTCCTTCAAGGACTCGTTCGACGGCAAGCTGAGGGAGTACGTCTCCGCCTTCCAGCGGTTCTCCTCCCTGGACGCCACCGGCAAGGGCGACTACCGCACCTGGGCGCAGCTGCTGGTCTCCATGGGCGACCCCGACCGCCCCGCCGACGGCTGCGACACCCGGTACGAGATCACGCCGTCGCGCGCCAAGAAGCTGTACGCGGACGGCTACCGCTATGTGGGCCGCTATCTCTTCGACCCGCCGGGCAGCACCCTGGACAAGGAGATCAAGCCCGGCGAGCTGAAGACGATCTTCGACGCCGGTCTGCGGGTCTTCCCGATCTACCAGGACAACGCGCGCCGGCTGGAGGACTTCACCTACTCCCACGGCTTCGCGCACGCCCTCAACGCCCACAAGCTGGCCGCGTCCTACGGCTTCAACCGGGGCACCACGATCTACTTCGCCGTCGACTACGACGCGACGCAGGAAGAGATCATGTCGGCCATCGTGCCGTACTTCAACGGCGTGGCCGCCGGCCTGTCCAACCAGGGCCGCCGCTACATCCACGGCGTCTACGGCTCGCGGAACGTGTGCACGCAGGTCACCAAGCACACCTACGCCCGCTACTCCTTCGTCTCCGGCATGTCCTGGGGCTTCTCGGGCAACCTCGGCTTCCCGCTGCCCCCGAACTGGTCGTTCAACCAGATCAAGGAGTTCAAGGTCACGGACGGCAGTGACTCCTTCGACCTGGACCGCGACACCCACCGCATCGGCTCGGACTACGGCGAGAAGTCCGTCAACAAGGACAAGTCCCCGGCCGACGACTTCATCAACTACATCGCCCGGCTCTACCAGGTCGCCAAGGACTACGGCAAGGGCGACCCGAACAAGCTGGTGATGCACTACTTCCGGCAGAAGGAGTACTCCGGCTGGGACTGGTGGGCCCTCATCGGCAGCCCGGACGAGGACTTCATCAAGTACGCCAACGACAAGGGCATGGTCGTCTGGGACGAGTTCACCGACCCGTACACCGGCTACGAGATCGGCGCGGAGCACCTGCTGGCCACCGCCAACGCCCACCTCGTCAAGTGGCAGACCGACAACCCGCGCCGGGTCGGCGCGGGTGACGTCGGCGGCTGGGGCGGCGACCTCATCACGCTGTACGGCGAGTGGCGGCGCGACAGCAAGTCCTACTCGTCCGGCTACAAGTACGTCCAGGACAAGTTCGCCAACATCGGCGTCAACTCCACCTTCGCCTACGGCGACCTGCTGGAGGACGCGGACGGCTATCTGCTGGCCGCGCAGGTCCGCAACAACGTGGACATCGTCACCGCCATCCGCAACCACTACAACGGCAAGGGCGGCCTGACGCGCTTCCGGGACTACTGGAACAAGCGCTTCAGCGGCCGGGTGGACATCGCGACCGACATGGCCCGCAACATGCTGACCATGGAGGACGACCCGACGATCTCCCTCGGGCGCGACTACCTCATCGGCCAGCAGGCCGGAACGTGGACGATGTCGCCGAATATGCTGCCCGCGGAGAAGCTCACCGAGTTCTGCAAGGGCTTCGCCGACCAGCTCCAGGCGCGCGTGGGCAAGGAGAACGCGAAGATGGCCGCCTTCCGCAGCAACCACCAGACGTATCTCGGCCAGGCCGAGGCGCGGGCCGCCGCGCGGTGAAGGGCGTGACCGCGGGGGGATGGGTGGTGCGCGGCGCCCTGTTCGCCGTCGTCGCCCTCCCCGTCTGGCTCACCGGCATGCTGTCCGGCTTCACCCGGAGCGGCGAGATCTGCCGGCGGGAGGCGGGCCGGGTCTCCGGCCCGGACTCCATCACCCAGACCGCGTTCCCGGTCACCCACACCTGTCACTGGCGCACCGGGGAGACGGTGGAACTGGTCCCCGCGTGGGTCAACCCCGTCATCTGGCTGTGCCTCGCCGGAATCGTCGCCTGCGCCGCCATGGCCGTCCGCACCCGGGTGCGGAGACACAAGGAGCTCTCTCATGACTGAATCCATATCCCTCGACCGGCGGCGGCTGCTGGCCACCGCCCTCGGTGTCGCCGTCGGCGGCTCCGTCCTGTGGGCGGCCGGCGGACCGGCCCCCCGCGCCGTGGCCGCCGAGGCGCCCCGGGCGACCGGCTGGAGCGGTGGCACCAGCGCCAACGGCTGGCCGGTGCTCGACGGCGCGCCGACGCACCGGATCGAGGGCGCGGGCGGCGTCTCCGTCGCCGTCAGGGACGGCGACGTGGCCGTCGTCCTGCTGCACGTCGCCCGCCGCTTCCACTACGAGGTCGACGTGCTCCGCCACGGCGATGTCGTGGGGCACACGACCGACCGCGACGTGCGGCAGCCGTACGAGTCGAACCGCCTGTCCGGGACGGCCATCGCCATTCGCCCCGCGTCGTACCCGATCGGGGCCGCGGGCGGGCTGTTCCCCCAGGAGCTGGTCGTGGTCCGCGACATCCTCGCCGAGTGCGAGGGCGTCGTCGCCTGGGGCGGCGACGAGAAGGTGGCGAAGGAGTCACACTTCCAGATCGACGTCAAGCCGGGCGACCCGCGGCTGACGGCGCTCGCCGCGAAGATCCGCGGCTGGGAGCAGGTGCCGGGCGAGGGAGCGGGCACGGTGGACGCGTTCGCCCCGACGCGCCGGGCCGCGGCGCAGGCGTTCGAGCGCCAGAGCTCCTGAGCGACCCGCTGGAGGGACCGGCCGGTCGGCCGTGAGGTGCGGGGCCCGCCGCGGGCAGCAGCAGCGCGGCGGGCCCTTCTCCGTCGTCGTACGGGGGGCGACCGGGCGGGGTGGCGGGACCGGTCAGGAGGAGACCGGCAGGACGTCCGGGGACAGCGCGCCCACGCGGGCCGTCGCGCTGGTCGTGCGGCGGCGGTGGTGGCGCCGGCACAGCACCTCGTACCCCACCTCGCCCGTCGGCTGGTTGACGTCGCCGACCACCACCTGGGCGCCCTCGACGACCATCACCCCGTCCACCGTACGGGCGTTGTGCGTGGCGCGGGCGCCGCACCAGCACAGCGCCTCGACCTGGAGGGTCTCGATCCGGTCGGCCAGCTCGATGAGGCGCTGGGAGCCCGGGAAGAGCTTGGTGCGGAAGTCGGTGGTGATCCCGAAGGCGTACACATCGAGGCCCAGGTCGTCGACGACCCGGGCCAGCTGGTCGATCTGCTCGGGCGTGAGGAACTGCGCCTCGTCGGCGATGACGTAGTCGACCCGGCCGCCGGCCGACAGATGACCCACGAGGTGGGCGTAGAAGTCCATCGACGCGTCGGCCTCGACCGCCGCCGTGACCAGCCCCAGCCGCGACGAGAGCTTGCCCTCCCCCGCCCGGTCGTTGCGGGTGAAGATCATGCCCTCGAGCCCGCGCGCCGAGCGGTTGTGCTCGATCTGGAGAGCGAGGGTGCTCTTTCCGCAGTCCATCGTTCCGGAGAAGAACACCAGCTCGGGCATGGGGGCGGACGGCCTTTCGGTCACGGGGCGGTCAGGGGGGTCAGGG
>NZ_JBPQTV010000348.1:0-6513 GCF_051386515.1 Streptomyces sp. URMC 123
CGACGGGCAGGACGTTGGTGGAGCCGTCGGAGAGCCGGACGCCGGTGCCGGCGGCGGCGACCTGCATGACGGCCTTGGCGTGGTCGGCCGCCGGGTGCTCCAGGGACTGGTGGACAGCGGCCACGCCGCAGGAGGCGCTGTAGTCGAAGGTGCCGTAGTGGAGTCCGGTGGCGCGGCCCTCGGCGGCGTCGATCATCCGGGCGACGGTGGCGCGGCCGTCCGGGCCGAGGACCGCCTGCGGGGTCTCGATCTGGATCTCGAAGCGGACGCGGCCGGCCGGCAGGTCGTGGGTCCGCTCGAACTCCGCGCAGAGCCGGGCCATGGCCGTCACCTGCTGGGCGTGGCTCACCTTGGGGAGGGTGAGCACCAGGCCGGCGGGGAGGCCGCCGGTGGCCATCAGGGTGGTGAGGAAGATGTCGAGCGTGCGGACGCCGCGGTCGCGGACGGCCGCCTCCAGGCACTTCATCCGGATGCCGACGCAGGGCGGCGCGGTGCCGTCGGCGGTCGCGGCGGCGACGAGGCGGGCGGCGCGCGCCGCGGCGGCGTCCTCCTCGGCGGCCGGGCGGGGGCCGTAGCCGTCCTCGAAGTCGATGCGAAGGTCCTCGATCGGCTCGCGTGCGAGCTTGGCGCGGACGCGGTCGTGGACCTCGGCGGCGAGGTGGTCGGGCAGGCCGAGGACGGCGGCGAGGGCGGCCGGGTCGGGGGCGTGCTCGTCGAGGGCGGCGAGGGCGGCGTCGCCCCAGGAGCGGACGGTGTCGGCGGCGAAGGCGTCGCCGGGGACGTAGACGGTGTGCACGGGCTGGCGGGTGCCGGGGTCGCCGGGGTAGCGGCGGGCGAGTTCGGCGTCGACGGGGGCGAGGGCGGTGTCGAGCCAGGCGTGGAGCGCGGGCGTGAGGCTGGTGGCCACGGGCGCCTCCGGCGATCCCACGGGGGGCTCCGGCGCGGGGGCCGTCGGGGGTGCCGGTGGGTGCTGCCGCGTCATCGCCATGCCTCCGCTCTTTCCGCTGCGCGGAATCGAAGATCCGTTTGGTGAAGCTATCCGGCGGGGTCGCGCCGGGTCAACCACCCGGCCGGTGGCCGAAGCGCGGCCGCGCCCGGGAGGCGGGCCCGGAAAACGGGCAGGGGTGGGTGGGGACGAGCCCCGGCGCCGACGGCATGTCGGCGTATCGATGTATCGACGTATCCGTGAACCGGCGCGTCGACCCATCGCCGTATCCACGCGCAACCGGCGAACGCGCCCCGGACGCATCGAAGGAGACGCGGCCCATGCGAAACCCCCTCACCCGCCGACAGGGCCTGCGCGCCGGGCTGGGCGCGGCCGTCGCCGCGCCCGCGGCGGCCGCCACCACCGGCGCCGCGTCCACCGCCCGTCGGCTGGACGTCATGTCGTTCAACCTCCGCTACGCCTCCGCCACCCCGCCGCACAGCTGGCCCGAGCGCCGCCCCGTGATGCGCGACCTGCTGCGCCGGGAGCGCCCCCACGTCATCGGCACCCAGGAGGGCCTCTACCACCAACTGCGCGACATCGAGGGGGACCTCGGCGCCGGGTACGACTGGATCGGCACCGGCCGGGCGGGCGGCAGCCGCGACGAGTTCACGGCGGTGTTCTACGACACCGGCCGGCTCGCCCCGCTGGAGTACGACCACTTCTGGCTCTCCGACACCCCGTACACCATCGGCTCCAACACCTGGGGCGGCGCCACGGTCCGCATGGCGACCTGGGTGCGGTTCGAGGACCGGCGCGACGGGCGGCGGTTCACGCTCCTCAACACGCATCTGGACCACCGCAGCGCCACCGCGCGGATCAACGCGACACGACTGATCGTCGAGCGGCTCGGCGGGCCGGACCGCTCGCTGCCGGTGGTGGTCACCGGCGACTTCAATGTGCCCGCGCACCGCGACCCGGTGTACGACACGCTGCTGGCCGCCGGCCTCGTGGACTCCTGGGACCGGGCGGAGCGCCGCGGTCCGCTCTACGCCACCTTCCACGGCTACCGGCCGCCGGTGCCGGACGGCGACCGGATCGACTGGATTCTCACCTCGCCCGGGGTCACCGCGCACACCGCGTCGATCAACACCTTCTCGCACGGCGGGCGCTTCCCCAGCGACCATCTGCCGGTGCAGGCGACCCTGACGCTCGGCTGAGCCGCCGTACGCACGCCTCCCGGACGCCGTACGCAGGCCCCCGCCGGGCGGGCCCGGACACGCGCGCGGCCCCCGCACACCGGAGGGCGTACGGGGGCCGCGCGGTCACCGCGTGGTGTCTCAGCCCTTGCGAGCCTTGACCTCCTCGGTCAGCTGCGGGACGACCTCGAACAGGTCGCCGACCACGCCGTAGTCGACCAGGTCGAAGATCGGGGCCTCGGCGTCCTTGTTGACGGCCACGATGGTCTTCGAGGTCTGCATGCCGGCGCGGTGCTGGATGGCACCGGAGATGCCGGCCGCGATGTAGAGCTGCGGCGAGACCGACTTGCCGGTCTGGCCGACCTGGCTGGAGTGCGGGTACCAGCCGGCGTCGACGGCGGCGCGGGAGGCGCCGACGGCCGCGCCGAGGGAGTCGGCGAGCGCCTCGATGACCGAGAAGTTCTCGGCGCCGTTGACGCCACGGCCACCGGAGACCACGATCGCGGCCTCGGTCAGCTCGGGGCGGCCGGTCGACTCGCGCGGGGTGCGGGAGACGACCTTGGTGCCCTTCGACTTCTCGTCGACGGTCACGGCGAGCTGCTCGACCGTGCCGGCGGCCGGGGCGGCCTCGGGGGCGGCGGAGTTGGGCTTCACCGTGATGACCGGGGTGCCCTTGGAGACGCGGGACTTGGTGGTGAAGGCGGCGGCGAACACCGACTGGGTGGCCACCGGGCCCTCGGCGCCGGCCTCGACGTCCACGGCGTCGGTGATGACGCCGGAGCCGATGCGGACGGCCAGGCGGGCCGCGATCTCCTTGCCCTCGGCGGAGGACGGGACGAGCACGGCGACCGGGGACACCGCGTCGTACGCGGCCTGCAGCGCGTCGACCTTGGGCGCGACGAGGTAGTCGGCGAACTCGGGGGCGTCGGCGGCCAGCACCTTCACCGCGCCGTACTCGCCGAGGGTCTTGGCGGCCTCGTCGGCACCGGCGCCGAGGTGCACGGCGACGGGCTCGCCGATGCGGCGGGCCAGCGTGAGCAGTTCGAGGGTGGGCTTGCGGACGGCGCCGTCCACGTGGTCGACGTAGACGAGAACTTCAGCCATGGGATTGCTCTCCTGCGAATGCGAAGGATCGAAAGGGGGCGGTGGGCGGGTTCGGCCGCGGTGTCGCCCCGGGGGGCGATCCCGGGACTAGATGAACTTCTGGCCCGCGAGGAACTCCGCGAGCTGCTTGCCGCCCTCGCCCTCGTCCTTGACGACCGTGCCGGCGGTGCGCGCCGGCCGCTGGGCGACGTCCTCGACCTTGGTCCAGGCGCCCTCGAGGCCGACCTCGTCCGCCTCGATGTCCAGGTCGGACAGGTCCAGGGAGGCCACCGGCTTCTTCTTGGCGGCCATGATGCCCTTGAACGACGGGTACCGCGCCTCGCCCGACTGGTCGGTCACGGAGA
This sequence comes from Streptomyces sp. URMC 123, assembly GCF_051386515.1. Lineage (NCBI taxonomy): Bacteria > Bacillati > Actinomycetota > Actinomycetes > Kitasatosporales > Streptomycetaceae > Streptomyces > Streptomyces sp. URMC 123. The sequence goes on from NZ_JBPQTV010000348.1 coordinate 3,573, forward strand.
CCACGGCCGGCAGCGACGCCTGGAGCTGCTCGCTGGCGGCGTCGCCGTCGCGGCGGCCGGTCACGGTGCCGTCGGCCACGGAGACCTCGGAGAGCAGGGTCACCTGCGGCACGCCCAGGCGCTCGGCGAGCATCGCCGGGAGCACGCCCATGACACCGTCGGTGGAGGCCATGCCGCAGATCACCAGGTCGTAGCCGACCTTCTCGACGGCCTTGGCCAGCACCAGCGAGGTGCCCATGGCGTCGGTGCCGTGGAGGTCGTCGTCCTCGACGTGCACGGCCTTGTCCGCGCCCATGGAGAGAGCCTTGCGCAGCGCGTCCTTGGCGTCCTCGGGGCCGACGGTGAGCACGGTGATCTCCGCGTCGTCCGCCTCCTCGGCGATCTGGAGCGCCTGCTCGACCGCGTACTCGTCCAGCTCCGAGAGCAGGCCGTCCACCGCGTCGCGATCGGTGGTCAGGTCCTCGGCGAAGTGCCGGTCGCCGGTGGCGTCGGGCACGTACTTCACACAGACAACGATCCTCAAGCTCACGCCGGCTCTCCTACTGCATCGTCTCTACTGGGCTGCCTTGTGCAGGCAGCATAGGCGCCTTGTGGGGGCGGGTCCCGGTTGGAGCCGTGAAGCGCTCCGTGCGGAATATTACTCGTCAGTACACTCGCCGGTTTCCCCGTAATCAAGGCCGTCGCACTGTGACGTGGACAACGCTCCGTAACCGGTTCTCACCGGGCCCGCCGTCAGTCCCGCAGGGCGTTGAACCGGCCCTGGTGGTAGAGGAGCGGGCGGCCCGTGCCACCGGCGTCGCGGCCGTCCCCGTCGACGACCTCGGCCAGCACCACCCGGTGGTCGCCGGCCGGAATCCGGGCCACTACCCGGCACACCAGCCAGGCCAGCACCCCGTCCAGGACGGGCACCCCGTGCGGGCCGGTGCCCCAGCGGGTGGGCGGGGCGAACCGGTCGGCGCCGCTGCGCGCGAAGGTGGCGGCCAGCTCCCGCTGGTCCTCGCCGAGGAGGTGCACCCCGACGTGCCGGGCCTCGGCCACGGCGGGCCAGCTGGAGGAGGTGGCGCCCACGCCGAAGGAGAGCAGCGGCGGCTCGGCGGCCACGGAGGCGAGCGACGTCGCGGTGAAGCCGGCGGGGCGGGCGCCGGGCGCGGTGATGACCGCGACGCCCGCGGCGTGCTGCCGGAAGACGGTGCGCAGGAGTTCGGAGGCGGCGGGCGTGGTGGTGCCCAGGCCCGGCGAGGCCGTCATGACGTGGTCCTTCCCGTCCTTCCCGACTGCATCACGTCAGATTGACGATACGTGCGGTACGGGGTCAAGCAAGATCTCGGAGATGGGAGCAGCGTCACGGCCGGTGCCGACCCGCTGCTCACCGGTGCCGGCGCGGCCCTCACGGGGTCCGCACCGCCTGCCCCAGCGCGGCGATGACGTCCGCCGTCCGCGGCTGCCCGGCCGCCCGGCGCACCACGCGCCCGTCGGCGTCCAGCACCAGCACGGTCGGGGTGCGGTCGATCCGCAGGGCGCGCACCAGCGCGAGCCGGGACTCGGCGTCGATCTCGCGGTGGGCCACGCCCGGCACCATCCGCGCCACCTCGGCGAGGACGCGGCGCGTGGCCCGGCAGGGCTGGCAGAAGGCGCTGGAGAACTGCACCAGCGTGGCGCGTTCGCCGAGTTCGCCGCCCAGGTCCGCGGCGCCCAGCCGCGGTTCGCCCGCGACGGCGCCGGCGGCTTCCCCGGCCGGCTGCCGGCCCTCGTCCTCGCGCACGCTCCCCGCGCTCCTCTCCTCGACGGTCACCGAGGGGTGCAGCGCCCGCCGGGCGGCCGGCATTCCCGCCCCCGGCGGCGGGTTTCCTTCCGTGGCGGTGGCCGGCCGACGGCGGGTTTCCTTCCGCGGCGGTGGCCGAACGATGGCGGATTCCCCGGCGGCGGCGCCCGTACCCCTCCGCGTGGCGGGCATCACGACGTGACGAGAATCTCCCCCTCGTACGGCGGCTGAACTGGCCCGGCGCGCACTGAATCAGGCACCATCTGCCAAAAGCCGCAACCTACGGCTGAGTAGCTTCGGGCTGGGAGAACCCTCCCCAGGCACAGAAGGGTCCCCCCGGGATGGCAGAGCTCGTCTATCCGCCGGTCATCGGCGTCGCCCGCACCATGTTCAAGGCGCTCGACCTGCGCTTCGACATCCAGGGCAGCGAGCACGTGCCGCGCCAGGGCGGCGCCGTCCTGGTCAGCAACCACATCGGCTACCTCGACTTCGTCTTCTGCGGGCTGGCCGCCCGGCCGGCGAAGCGGCTGGTCCGCTTCATGGCCAAGGAGTCGGTCTTCCGGCACAAGGTCTCCGGGCCGCTGATGCGCGCCATGAAGCACATTCCGGTCGACCGCTCGCGGGGCGAGAACGCCTACTCCGACGCGCTCGACGCGCTGCGCTCCGGCGAGATCATCGGGGTGTTCCCGGAGGCGACGATCTCCCCCTCGTTCACCCTGAAGTCCTTCAAGTCGGGCGCGGCCCGGCTGGCCCAGGAGGCGGGCGTGCCGCTGCTGCCGATGGCGCTGTGGGGCACCCAGCGGCTGTGGACCAAGGGGCGGCCCCGCTCGCTGGGCCGGCGCCACATACCGATCGCGATCCGGGTCGGGGAGCCGATGCCGGCCGATCCGGCGGAGACGGCGGTACGGGTGACCGAGCGGCTGCGGGAGCGGGTGCACGCGCTGCTGGAGGACGCCCAGCGGTCCTATCCGGTGCGCCCCAAGGGCCCGGACGACACCTGGTGGATTCCCGCGCACCTCGGCGGCACGGCGCCGACCCCGTCCGAGGCGGCCTGCTCGTGAACCGCGGTTCCTGAACCGCTGCTCGTGAACCGCTGTTCATGAGCAGCGGTTCACGAGCCGCTGCCGAAAACCCTGGGAACGACCGGAGCGGGGGGGGGGGGGGGGGGGGGGGGGGGGG
>NZ_JBPQTV010000349.1:0-6507 GCF_051386515.1 Streptomyces sp. URMC 123
CCTCGCCGCCGGGCTCGCCGTCCTGGTCACCGGGCGCGCGGTTCTGCCACGCGCGGGCGAGGTCGGCGCTGAGGACGCGCCAGGACACGCCGTCGACAGCGAGGTGGTGAATGGCCAGCAGGAGGTAGCCGGGGCTGTCCGGGCCGGCGTCGAACCAGACGGCCCGGACCATGTCCCCGGTGAAGGGGTTCAGGTCCCGGGCGGCCGTGCGCCGGTGTTCGGCCACGACGGCGAGCGCCTCGGAGTCGGCCGATCCGGCGATGTCCACGCGGCGCACCAGGCCCGCGGCGTCGACGGTGCCGGGCGCTGCCGTGGTGAGGGTCCAGCCGCCGTCGTCGTCCAGGGCGAGCCGGGAGCGCAGCATGTCGTGGCAGTCCAGCACGGCCCGCAGGGTGGAGGTGAGTCCTTCGCCGTCCAGGCCGCCGGGGGTGCGCAGCAGCATCGACTGGTGGAACCGCTCGACGGGGCCGCCTCGGCCCGCCAGCCAGCGCATGATCGGCGTGAGCGGGATCTCTCCGATGCCGGAGTCGGCCGTCTCGGCGACCGCGTGGTCCTGGATGTCGTCGGCGGCGGTGGCGAGGGCGGCGACCGTCTTGCAGGTGAAGACGTCCCGCGGGGTGAAGCGCAGGCCCTCGGCGCGGGCGCGGGAGACGAGTTGCATCGACATGATGCTGTCCCCGCCGAGCGAGAAGAAGTTGTCGCGCACGCCGACCCGGTCGAGGCCGAGGACCTCGGCGAACAGCCGGCACAGGGTTTCCTCGCGCGGGGTGCCGGGCACCTGGGACAGGTCCGCGGCCGCTCCGTAGTCCGGGGCGGGCAGGGCCCGCTTGTCGGCCTTGCCGTTGGGGGTCAGCGGCATCTCGGCGAGCGCCACGACGGCCGAGGGCACCATGTACTCGGGGAGCCGGTCGCCCACGGACAGCCGGGCCTTCTCCGGGTCCACCTCGTCGCCGCTCCTGGCCACGACATAGCCGACGAGGCGCCGGTCGCCGGGCTTGTCCTCGCGGACCACGGCCACGGCCTGGGCCACGCCGGGGTAGTGGCGCAGCGCCGCCTCGACCTCGCCCAGTTCGATGCGGAAGCCGCGCACCTTGACCTGGTCGTCGGCGCGCCCCAGGTACTCCAGGCAGCCGTCGGGCGTCCATCGCGCCAGGTCGCCGCTGCGGTACATCCGTTCGCCGGGCGCGCCGAAGGGGCAGGCGACGAACCGTGCCGCGGTGAGGCCCGGCTGGTTCGCGTACCCGCGGGCCAGGCCCGGCCCGGCAACGTAGATCTCTCCCACGACGCCCGGCGCCACGGGCGAGAGGGTGTCGTCCAGGAGGTACACCCGCATGTCGTCCATGCCGCGGCCGATCCGGCTGCTCGCGCCCTGGAACGCGTCGTCCCGGCGGAGCGGGAGCTGGGTGACGTGCACGGTAGTCTCGGTGATCCCGTACATGTTGATCAGTACGGGCGCGTCGTCCGTGTGGCGCTCGTACCAGTCGGTCAGCCGTCCGAGGTCGAGGGCCTCGCCGCCGAAGGCGACGGCGCGCAGGGCGAGCCGGTCCCCGATGGCGGGCGACTGGCGGTCCGCCTCCAGCAACTGGTAGAAGGCCGACGGCGTCTGGCTCAGGATGGTGACCTGCCGGTCGGCGAGCAGCTGCAGGAACTCATGGGCCGAGCGGGTCACGGAGTGCGGCACCACCACGAGGCACGCGCCGTGCAGCAGCGCGCCCCACATCTCCCACACGGAGACGTCGAAGGCGTAGGAGTGGAACATCGACCACACGTCGTCGGAGGTGAAGGCGAACTGTCGCGCGGTGGCGGTGAACAGGCGGACGACGCTGTGGTGGGGGATCATCACGCCCTTGGGCCGGCCCGTCGAGCCGGACGTGTAGATGATGTACGCGGGGTGCTGCGGGCGCAGCGGCGCGGTCCGCTCGGCGTCGGTCAGGGGCGCGGCGGACACCTCGGCGAGCGACCGCAGCGTCTCGGGGTCGTCGAGGGACAGTACGGGCGTCCCCTCGGCGTCCAGTTCGGCGCCGGCCGACACCAGCAGCGCGGGGCGCGAGTCCTGGAGCAGGAACTGGATGCGCTCCGGCGGGTAGGCGGTGTCGACCGGGACGTACGCCGCGCCCGCCTTCACGACGGCGAGGACGGCGGTCACCATCCGCGTGGACCGGGGCAGCGCCAGGGCGACCCGGTCCTCGGGGCCCACGCCCCGTGCCACCAGGAGCCGGGCGAGGCGGTTGGACCGTTCGTCCAGTTCGCGGTAGGTCAGCTCGTCGTCGTCGCAGACCACGGCGGTGTGGTCGGGGTACAGCGCGGCCTGCCGCGCGAACACCTCGGGCAGCGTCGTCGCGGGGCCCTGCTCGGTGCCGCCGGTGCCGTTGGCGCTGTCCATGCCCTTCGTGTTGCCGGCTCCGTCGGTTTCGCCGGTGCCCTTCGTGTTGCCGGTTCCGTCGGTGCCGCCGTTCCACCGCACCAGCATCCGGTGCCGCTCGTCCGGCGACAGGATGTCCGCGCGGGCCACGGCGGCGTCCAGGTCGAGCCCGGTGAAGGCCCCCAGGAACCTCTGGTACCGCTGTTCGAAGCCGGCGGCCTCCTCGGCCGTGTACATGTCCGGGTTGGCTTCCACGGTGATCTCGAGACCGTGGCCGTCGGTCCGGTCGTACAGGAGGAAGGCCAGGTCGTCGGTGGCGCTGCCCGAGACGTAGTGCGCCGTCGCGGGGTGGCCGGCGAACGCCACGTCGTAGCGGAACCGCATGATGTTGACGCGGGTGGTGAACAGGCGGTCCTCCTCCCCCAGCGCGTTCAGGTCGCGCCGCAGCCGCCCGTAGCCGTACCGCTGGTGCGGCAGGACCTCCTTCAGCTGCCGCGACACCTGCCGGGCCAGCTCCCGGGGGGTCGCGTCGCCGGGGACGGAGAGCCGCAGCGGGACGATGTTCGAGAGCATGCCGGGGGTGGTGCGCCGGCGCTCGTCGAGCCGCGCCGCCACCGGCAGCCCCAGCACCATGTCCCGGGCGCCGGTCAGGCGCTGGACGAAGGCGGCGGTCGCCGCGACGGTCATCGCCGTGACGGACACCTGGGCCTGTGCCGCCATGGCGGCCATGCGGTCGACGACCGCCTGCGGTGCGTGGCTGGTGGTGGTCAGCGACAGGCGCACGGGGGCAGCGGCCCGGGTCGAGAGGCTGACCGGCTCGGGGCGGTCGCGCAGGTACTCCGCCCAGAAGGCGCGGTCCTCGTCGTGGGCCGTGGAGGCGCGGTACTCCTCGTCGGCCGCGACGAGTTCGCGCAGCGGCGCGAAGGGCGAGGGGCCGGGGTCGCGCCCTGCCGCGAGGTCGGTGTAGATCTCCGCCGCGCGCCGGGCGAGCAGGGGCATGCTGGCGCCGTCGGCGACGATGTGGTGGTAGCGGTGGGCCCAGAGGAAGCGGTCGTCGGCCAGCTTGATCAGCAGGAACGCGAAGAGCGGGCCGTGCGCGAGGTCGAAGGGGCGCTCCGCGGCCGTCCGGACGAGCCGGCGGGCCAGCGCCTCCCCGTCGGCGGCGTCGCTGAGGTCCTCGGTCTCCAGGGACCAGTCCACGTCGGGCTGTACGACCTGCCGCACTCCCCCGGGCTCGTCGACGAACCGGGCCCGGAGGGTGTCGGCCTCCGTGACGAGCCGGCGCAGCGCCGCCTCGAAGAGCCGGGTGTCGAGGGGGCCGCGGATGTCGAGGTATTCCGTGACGTTGTGGGCGGTGCGGGTGGCATCCAGGTGGTGGGCAAACCATATGCCCGACTGGGCGTCGGTCAGCGGCAGCTGATATCCGTCTGCGGTGTGCATCAAGAGCCTCGCCTTGGTACGGCTGTTACGGGATGTACGGGGGTGTACGGGGTGGTGGCGGCGTCCACGGGGGCGTTACGGCGCGTGGTCGCGGCACGCGGTAACGGTGCGTCACGGCGGTGGCGCCGCCGGGCGCCGGGGACGGCGCGGGAAGGTCAGGAGCCGCTGTCGGCGGTGGCGAGGCTCCGGGGGCGCATGTCGTCCCAGTGCGACTCGATGTACGCCATGCAGGCGTCGCGGTCGCTCTCCGGGAGCGCCACGGTCCAGCCGGCGGGAGCGTCAAGGAAGGACGGCCAGAGCGAATGCTGCCCTTCGCCGTTCACCAGCACGGTGAAGCGGCCGTCTGCGGTGTCGAACGGGTTGTTCACGTCGTCATGCCTCGGTGGGATCGGCCAGATCGCGCGGCGGCGAATGCCGCCGCCCTGTCTGGGTCATCCGAGGCTAGGTCGGAGTGATCAACGGGAAACCAACGCGAAGTCAACGTGCCCGGAGCCGCGCCGCCCCCGTACTCCCGTGGCCCCGAGCCGGGCGCGTCAGGACGGCTCGGTCAGGGCCACCGGGGCCTCCACGACGCCGCGGGCATCGGTCAGTTCCAGCTCCAGGAACAGACGGGAGGCCAGCCGCAGGTGTTCCCGTGCCTCGGCCTCCTCGCCGAGCGCCCGCAGGACGGAGCCGAGCACATGGTGACTGCGCCCCGTGATGAGGTTCTCCTGGACGAGGGTCGCGCGGTGGACCGCGCGGCGGGCGTGGTCGAGGGCGGCGGCGCGGTCGCCCCGGGCGAGCAGCACGTCGCCCAGCCGCCACAGGCACTCCGTCTCGATCCGCACGTGTCCGCTCGCCGCGGCCCGGTCGAGGACGTCCGTGTACAGGTGCGCGGCCCGGTCGAGGCGGCCCGCCGCCCGGTGGCTGTCCGCCTCGGTCACGATGACGTTGAGCAGCCACTTGGCGTCGTCGGCCTCGGTGAGCACCGCGGCCAGCTCGCGGCACTGGTCCCCGATGCGGTCCAGGTCCGCCGGGTGCCCGGCCTCGGCGACCTCGACCTGGAGGAGAACCGTCCGCCGGCGGGCGAGCAGCCGCCGGTCCCCACTGGCCTCCGCCAGCGCGACCGACATCTCGGCGTGGGTGCGGGCGGCCGCCAGGTCGCCCCGGTGCTGGTGCAGCTCGGCGAGCATGGAATGGGCGAAGAGGACGGCGAGGAACCGCCGCGTGCTCTCCCCGGGCCAGGGCCCCTCCCCGAAGAGGTCGATCACCGTGAGCAGATGGGCGCGCGAGCGGTCGAACGAGGAGTGGTTGCGGAGAATGACCCCGGCGCAGTACTGCGCCGTGCCCACGACGCTCGCAGGGCACCGGGCCCGGGCCGTCGCGTCGACCAGTCTCTCGGCCGCGCGCGCCGCGGTCACCAGCGGCACGGAGTCCTCGAAGCAGGGCAGCAGGGCCAGGATGTCCGTGGCGAGGGTCAGCGTCCGCTCGTCCCGCGTGGTGGCGGCCTGCTCCGCGAGCGCCGCCAGGGTGGGCAGCGACGCCCGTATCCACTCCACCGCCGCCGGCCCGCGCCCCACATCGGCACCGGCCGACCGGCGGGGGGCGATCTCGTGGGTCAGGGGTTTCGCCAGCGGCTGGGTCTGCTCCACGGCCGCCACGACGCTCGCGCACATGAAGTCGACGGCGTGGCGCAGGATGCGGACGCGGTCCGGTTCCGCCAGCCTGTCGTGCGCGCGCCCGCGCGCGTACGCCGCGACCAGGTCGTGGAAACGGTAGCGGCCCCCCGAGACGGCCTCGACGAGGGCGACGTCCACCAGGAACTCCAGGGCGTCCTCCGCGTCCCTGGCGGGGAGGTCCAGCACGGCCGCGGCCTCCGGTACGCCCCACTCGTGCCAGTGCGGGACCGCCATGGCCAGGAACGCCCGCGCCTGATCGGCGTCCAGTTGGGTGAAGGACAGCTCGAACACCGCCTCCACGGCCAGTTCCCCGGCGCGCAGCTCGCCCATGAGCCGGCTCTCGTCGGAGACCCGCTCCAGCAGTGTGGCGACCGACCACGCCGGGCGGGCCGCCAGCCGCGCCGCCGCGACCCGCAGCGCGAGCGGCAGGTATCCGCAGACGGCCGCCAGCTCCGCGACGGCCGTGGGCTCCTCCCGGACCCGGTCGGGTCCCGCGATCCTGCCGACGAGTTCCACGGCCTCCCCCGGGCTCAGCACGCCGAGCCTGACCACGGCCGTCGCCGGCATCGCGGTGAGCGACCGGGCCGTGATCAGCGCCGCGCACCGGCGCCCTCCCGGCAGCAGCGGCTGGACCTGGGCGACGCTGTGGGCGTTGTCGAGCACGACGAGCACGGAGCGGCGGCAGACGACGGAGCGGAAGAGCGCCGCGCGGTCCGCCTGCCGCACCGGGATGTGCTCGATGGGGGTGCCCAGGGCGGTGAGGAAGCCGCCGAGCACCTCGTTGGGGTCGGCCGGCTGCCCGTCGGCGCCGCGCAGGTCCACATAGAGCTGGCCGTCGGGGAAGCGGTCGGCGACGGCATGGGCGACGTGCAGGGCCAGGGAGGTCTTGCCCACCCCGCCCATGCCGGTGACCACCACGAGGGTGTGGGCGTCGCGGTCGGCCAGCACGCCGCTCAGCTCCGCGACCTGCTTGCGCCGGCCGGTGAAGTCCGGTGGCGGTGCGGGGAGTTGGGCGGGAGCCTCGGGCGGCAGGGGCGGGGCCTGGAC
>NZ_JBPQTV010000350.1:0-6463 GCF_051386515.1 Streptomyces sp. URMC 123
GGACAGCGACCGGTGCCCCGGCTCCCACCCGCCCTCCTTCAGGACCGGAGAGCCATGTACGGACCGCTCGGCGCCCCAGCGTGCCACGACACCACCCGGGTGACACTGCTCACCGAGGGCACCTACCCGCACGGCCACGGCGGTGTGAGCGTCTGGTGCGACCAGCTGATACGCGGCATGCCGGACGTCGAGTTCCGCGTCATAGCCGTCACCGCCACCGGCCACGAACCGCTCGCCTGGCGGCTCCCGAGGCATCTGACCGATCTGGCGTGCGTGGCCCTGTGGGGCACGGCGCCCGAGGGGCGCGCACCGCGCGGCCGGCACCTCGCACGCTTCCTCCGCTGCTACGAGCGGTTCCTGATATCCCTGCTCGACCCCGCGTCCGAACGGCACTTCCCCGAGGCCCTCTACGGCCTCGCCGACCACGCCCGCGGCGGCCGGCTCTCCGCCGCCCTGCGCTCCGAGGCCGCCGTGCGCACCCTCGTCCGCGTCTGGGGCGATCCCCGGCTCACCGTCGCCGCCGCCCGGCCCACGCTCCACGACGCGCTCGTCGCCACCGATCTGCTGGAGCACACGCTGCGCCCCCTGGCCGCCCGGCTGCCGGCCACCGGAGTGGCGCACGCCGCCAGCGGCGGGCTCGCCGCCCTCCCCGGCCTGCTGGCCCAGCGCCTGTACGGGGTGCCGCTGCTCCTCACCGAGCACGGCGTCTATCTGCGCGAGCGCTATCTGGGCTTCCGCGCGGAGCCGTACCGCTGGCCGGTGAAGGCCCTGCTGCTCGGCTTCTTCCGGCTGCTCGCCGAGGAGACCTACCGCAGGGCCGCCCTGGTCACCCCCGGCAACCGCTACAACCGGCGGTGGGAGGAGCGCGGCGGCACCGCGCCGGAGCGCATCCGCACCGTCTACAACGGCGTGGACCCGGCGGCCTTCCCCTTCGTCGGTCCGGAACCGGAGGTTCCCACGCTCACCTGGGCCGGGCGGATCGACCCCATCAAGGACCTGGAGACGCTGATCCGCGCGTTCGCCCTGGTCCGCGCCGAGGTGCCGGCGGCGCGCCTGCGGATCTTCGGTGGCGCCCCGCGCGGTGCGGAGGGCTACCGCGCCCGGTGCGAGACGCTCGCCGCCGGGCTGGGGGTGTCGGCCGCGGTGTCGTTCGAGGGCCGGGTGGACGACATCCGCGACGCCTACGCGGCCGGCAACGTGGTGGTGCTCTCCAGCATCAGCGAGGGCTTCCCCTTCACCCTCATCGAGGCCATGTCCTGCGGCCGGGCCACGGTCGCCACCGATGTGGGCGGGGTGCGGGAGGCCGTGGGCGACACCGGGCTGGTGGTCCCGCCGCGCGACCCGCGCGCGATGGCGCGCGCCGCGCTGGAGCTGCTGGGCGACCCCGAACGGCGGGCCCGGATGGGCGAGGCGGCGCGGCTGCGCGTCATCGAGCAGTTCACCCTGCGGCAGACCATCGAGGCGTTCCGCTCCATCTATCTGCGGCTGGCCACCGGCGAGCGGCGGCGCGGCGGCGACGGGCCGCCCCCGACGGCGGCGGGCGCGGCCGGGGCGGCCGGGGCGGCAGTGGCCGCGGGGACCGCCGGAGAAACCGGAACAGCAGGCGCGACAGGCGCGACAGGGACAGCGGGAGGCAGCGCGTGAGCGGGCCCCTGCGTCTCGTGCCGGGCGGCCAGGGCGGTCAGGGCGACGACGGCGGCAACAGCGGCAACGGCCGGGAGGGGTACGGCGCACCCGGCGGGGCGGCGCCCGGGCCGGCGCGCCGCGAGGTGGCCGGCACCACGGTCGACCCCCTGGCGGAGCTGGCCGGACAGCTGGGGGACGTCTGTGCCGCGGCCGTCCACCCGTACGAGATTGCGGCGGTGCTGGAGTCCGAGGGGCTGGCCGACGACCGGATCGTCGAACGCTACGCCCGGCGCGACCTGTTCGACCTGGCCGAGGAGCTCTGGACGCGCACCGAGCGCGGCTTCCCCGAGCCCGAGCCGCCCGCGGACCCCTGGCGGGCCGACGGCCGGCGCTGTCTGCTGCACGGGCTCGTCGTGGCCCTGCCGGGGCTGGCCTATGTGATGGGCGCCCGCTTCCTCCAGGGGCCGCCCGGCGCCCTGGGGCTCACCGGCCCCACCACCGCGCTCGCCGTGTCGGTGCTGGTGAGCTGGTCGTGGAACCAGGCGCTGGCGCACCGCGCCTATCTGCGGCTGGGCCGGCAGGGGCGGCGGGCCGCGGCCCGCTGTCTGCTGGCCGGTGCGCCGGTCGGGGCGCTGCTGTCCGCCGTGCCCGCTGCGCTGCTCTCCGGCACCGGCAGCCCGGGGGCCCTCACCTCCCCGTCGCTGTCCTCGGCGGCGTTCACCCTGGGCGAGGCCGCGTATCTCGCGGCGGCCACGGTGCTGCTGGTGCTGGGTCGCGAACGCGACCTGCTGCTGGCGCTGGTGCCGACGGCGGCCGGGGCGGCGGCGGTGCCCGCGCTGGAGCCGGGGGACGCCGTGGTCGTCGGGCTGCTGCTGACCACGGTGGCGAGCGCGGTGCTCGCCGCGGGACTGGAGCTGCGGCGCTCGCTGCGGTCCGGCCCCCCACCCGAGCCGGCCGGCCTGCCGCGGCTGTCCCTGTCCCTGCCGTACGGGGTCTTCGGGCTGTCCGCCGGAGTGCTGACCCTGGTCACGGCGGTCGGCGGCGTGCTGCGCTACGGCGCGGGCGCCGCGTTCACCGGCAGCTACACCATCGCGCTGACGCTGAGCATGGGGGCGGCGCAGTGGCTGCTGTACCGCTTCCGCAGCAGCGCCCTGGCGAGTCTGCGGCGCAGCCTGGACGGCCCGCAGTTCCTCCGGGGGGCGGGCCGGGCGCTGATCGCGTGCCTGGTCGGCTACCTGGGCGTGCTCGGGCTGCTGGCGGTGGCCGCGCTGGGCGCCACCGTGGTCGACGAGGGGTGGCGCGGCGGCGGGGAGCCGCTGCTGCCCCGGTTGATGGGCCTGCTCGCGCTGCTGGCGCTGGGCGCGGCGCTGTGGCTGGCGCTGCTGCTCCAGGCGTTCGGGGCGGCGTGGCCCGCGGCCGTGGTCTGCGCGGCCGCGGCGGCGGGCGAACTCGCCTGTCTCGCCGCGAAGCTCGCGGCGCCCGTGACGGTCCAGCTGGTGTCGTGCGGCGGGGCGGCGGCGGTGCTGCTCGCCGTCACGGTCCCGCTGCTGGGCAGAGCGACGGCGCACCGCTGAGGCCCTGCACCCCCTTCATCGGCGTTCATCAGTGTTCATCCGCAGTCATCCGCACCGGCCCAGGACGCCGGTGGTGAGCAGGAGAGAGACGACCATGAACCGATCCGTTCCCGCGGCCCCGCCGGCCACCCCCGTACCGCCGGCGCCGGCCACCGGCCCCGTACCGCCGAAGGCGAGCGGCGCCGCCCCGCCGCGGCACCCCGCCGGGCTCCCCGTGCCGCCGAGCAACGGCGCCGCCCCGCCGGGGCCGGTCACCGCTCCCCTGCCGGTCGTGCCCGCCGCCGGCGTCACCGCGCCGCTGGCCGCCGTGACCGGCGCCGAGGGGTTCATCGGCTCCCATCTGGTGGAGGCGCTGGTGTCCTCGGGGCACCGGGTGCGCGCCATGGCGCAGTACAACTCGTTCTCCTCGTTCGGCTGGCTGGAGGCGCTGCCGGCGGAGGTGATGGACCGGGTCGAGGTGGTGCTCGGCGATGTGCGGGACCCCGGCTCCGTGCACGCCCTGGTCGAGGGCGCCGAGACGGTCTACCACCTGGCGGCCCTCATCGCGATCCCGTACTCCTACCGCGCGCCGCACAGCTATGTGGAGACCAATGTCACCGGCACCCTCAATGTGCTGGAGGCGGTGCGCCGGCTGGGGACGGCCCGGCTGGTCCACACCTCGACCAGCGAGACCTACGGCACCGCCCGCACCGTGCCGATCACCGAGGACCACCCCATCGTCACCCAGTCGCCGTACGCCGCGTCCAAGGCGGGCGGCGACCGGCTCGCCGACAGCTACCACGCCAGCTTCGGCACGCCCGTCGTCACCCTGCGCCCGTTCAACACCTTCGGGCCGCGCCAGTCGATGCGGGCCGTCATCCCCACCGTCATCGGGCAGCTCGCCGCCGGCCGGCGCACCGTGACCCTGGGGGACCTGCGCCCCACCCGCGACTTCACCTATGTCGAGGACACGGCCGCGGCCTTTCTCGCCGTCGGCACGGCCCCCGCCGAACGGGTGATCGGCCGCACCTTCAACGCGGGCACCGGCGGCGAGATCTCCGTCGGCGACCTCGTGACCCTCATCGGCAAGCTGATGGACACCGAGGTGAGCGTCCGCGCCGACGAACAGCGCGTCAGGCCGGCCGCGTCGGAGGTGATGCGCCTGGTCTGCGACGCCTCCCGGCTGCGGGCCGCGACCGGCTGGGCGCCGGCCCACGGCCTGGAGGCCGGCCTGCGCCGCACCATCGCGTTCTTCCGCGACCCGGCCAACCTCGCCCGCTACAAGACCGACCGCTACAACGTCTGAAGCCCACCGAGCCACCGCACGGCTCTATCCCACCGCTCGATCCCACCGCTCGACTCCACATCGGTCCAAGGGGGACCTCTCATGCACGCAGTCATCCTGGCCGGCGGCAAGGGCGTTCGGCTGCGCCCGTACACCACCGCCCTGCCCAAACCGCTGGTGCCGATCGGTGACCAGCACCCGATTTTGGACATCGTGCTGCGCCAGCTCGCGTCCTCGGGCTTCACCACCTGCACCATGGCGATAGGCCACCTCGGCCACATCATCCGGGCGTACGTGGGCGACGGCGCGCAGTGGGGGCTGCGCGTCACCTACGCCACCGAGGAGAGCCCGCTGGGCACCATGGGGCCACTGCTGCCCCTGCTCGACCGGCTCCCCGAGGACTTCCTGGTGCTCAACGGCGACATCCTCACCGATCTGGACTTCGCCGAGGTGCTGCGCCACCACACCGCCGCCGCGGCCCCGCTGACCATCGCCACCTACCACCGGACGGTGCCCATCGACTTCGGCGTGCTCACCACCGACGCCGGCCGGGTCGTCGACTTCGCCGAGAAGCCGAGCCTGGACTACCAGGTGTCCATGGGCGTCTACGGGCTCTCCCGCGCCACCCTCGCCCCGTACACGCCGGGACTGCCGCTCGGCTTCGACGAACTCGTCCTCGACCTGCTGCGCGCCGGCACCCCGCCGAGCGTCCACGACTTCACCGGCTACTGGCTCGACATCGGCCGGCCGGACGACTACGACCGGGCCAACGCGGAGTTCACCAGCCACCGCGGCCTGCTGCTGAGGGGAGTGTGAAGCCGCCATGCGCGTACTCGTCCTGGGCACCAGCGGATTCCTGGGCCGGCACGCCGTCGAACGGCTGCGCGCCGTGCCGGGCGTACGGGTGCTGGTCGGCGGGCGCCGGCCGACCGCCGACCTGACCGTGGACCTGGCCACCGCCACCGTCCCCGAACTGACCGAGGCCCTGCGCGAGCTCGGCCCGTCCGCCGTCGTCAACTGCGTGGGCGCGGTCGGCGGCAGCGCCGTGCGGCTCGCCGAGGTCAATGTGCGGGGGCCGGCCGTCCTGTGCGAGGCGCTGCGCGCCGCCGCCCCCTCGGCGCGGCTGGTCCATCTGGGGTCCGCGGCGGAGTACGGGCCGACGCCCCGGGGCGAGCCGCTCACCGAGGCGGCCCCGACCCGGCCGGTGAGCGCCTATGGCGCGACGAAGCTGGCGGGCACGCTCGCCGTCACCACGGCCGGGCTGGACGCCGTCGTGCTCCGGGTCTTCAACCCCGTCGGCGCCGGGGCCCCGGCCTCCGGGCTGCCGGGCCGGCTCGCCGGTGAGCTGCGCCGCGCCGGCCCGGCGGGCACGGTCCGGGTCGGCGACCTGTCCGCGTACCGCGACTTCGTGGACGCGCGGGACGTGGGGCAGGCGGTCGCCCTGGCCGCCACGGCCCGCGCCCCGCTGCCCCGGGTGCTCAACATCGGCAGCGGGGTGGCCAGCAGGGTGCGGGCGATCGCCGAGGAACTGGTGCGCGCCTCCGGGTTCCGCGGCCGGATCGAGGAGAGCGGGGCGGGCTCCGAGCGCTCCAGGGCGGTCTCCTGGCAGCAGGCGGACGTGTCGGCCGCCGCGGCGGCGCTCGGCTGGTACCCGGACCGGTCGCTGCCGTCGTCCCTGGCCGATCTGTGGCGCTCCATGGCGGACGAGGAGGCCGGCCACGGCGAAGGCCACGGCGGCGACGGCGGCCACGGCGAGCATCACGGTGGGAGCCACGGCGGGGGCCCCGGCGGCGTGCGGACCGGGAGCCGTGGTGGGGCCCGGCCGGAGCACAGCGGGCCCGTACGACATCCCGCGCGAGGTGACCGGTGACACCGG
Source organism: Streptomyces sp. URMC 123 (assembly GCF_051386515.1). Lineage (NCBI taxonomy): Bacteria > Bacillati > Actinomycetota > Actinomycetes > Kitasatosporales > Streptomycetaceae > Streptomyces > Streptomyces sp. URMC 123. The sequence goes on from NZ_JBPQTV010000350.1 coordinate 6,341, forward strand.
AGCCCTCCCCGCACACCCGGCCCGGGGCGCCACCTAACGCCCCGGGCCCGGGCGGCCGGGGTGTGTCACCGCACGACGGCCCCCCGCGCGCCGCGCCGTCCTCCGACTCCCCCACGCCCCCGC
>NZ_JBPQTV010000351.1:0-6455 GCF_051386515.1 Streptomyces sp. URMC 123
GTTGGGGGCCGGGGTGAGGCCCAGGGGGTCCTGGGTGAGGTAGCGGGCCGTCGTGGGGTCGTAGTGGCGGTGGACGTTGTAGTGGAGGCCCGTTTCGGGGTCGAAGTACTGGCCCGGGAAGCGCAGCGGCGTGTAGGCCGTCGCGTCCGACGGCCACGTCGTCGTGCCCCACAGCGTCGACCGCGCGCGCCACGCGACCGTGCCCCGCTCGTCCACCAGCTCCGTCGGCGCGCCGACCAGATCCGTGACGATCGCGAAGAACCGCGCGTCGATCTCCCGCTGGGGCGCGTCCGCCGCGCTGATGCGCTCCGTCTGCGCGATCGGGCGCAGCCCCTCGTGGTCCCAGGTCAGGGTCACCGGGTTCGGCGCGTCGCACGCCACCGTCGTCTGTTCGGCGAGCGTCGTGCCGTCCCAGGTGAAGTCCGTCCGCTCCACCACCGAACCGTCGTCGCCCAGCCGCTGCTTGGCGATGCGGCGGCCCAGCGGGTCGTACAGATAGCGCCAGCGCGTGCCGTCCGGCGTCACCACGCCCACCAGGCGGTCTTCCGCGTCCCACGTGTAGCGCCACGTGTCCGGCTTGCGTGACAGCCGGGCGATGCGGCGCAACACCACCCGGCCCTGCGCGTCGTGTTCATAGCGCACCCGCCCGGCCCGGCCGATCCGCGTGCCGGTGTAGGCGCGGGTGCCGACCGCCTCCGCTCCCGCGTGCTCGGCCGGCCACTCGGCCTCCGTCTGGTTGCCGGCCTCGTCGTACGCGTACCGCTCCGTCCAGTCCCGCGCGTGCACGGCCGTGACCCGCCCCGCCGTGTCCAGGTCGTACGACCGCCTGCCGCTCAACCGGTCGTCGACGGCGGTGACATGGCCGTCCGGGCGATAGGCGTACGCACGCGACTGCACCGTGGTGGCGCGGGCCGTCAGCGTCTGGCCGGCGAGCCGGCCGGCCGGGTCCCACGCCTGCGTCAGGGTGAGCGTCTCGCCGAAGTACCGTGCGACCTCCTGCCCGGCCGCGTCGTGCTCGAAGTCGACGGTGTGGCCGGAGGCGGTCAGGGACGTGCGGCGCCCGGCCGCGTCGTAGCCGTAGCGCGTGGTGGCCCCGGACGGGGTGATGCGGCGGCTGCGGCGGCCGAGGCGGTCGTAGGAGAGGCAGAGCGTGCGCCCGTTGACGGTCTCCGCCGTGACGCGCCCGAGGCGGTCCCGCGCCTGGGCCAGGCTCACCCCGGGCCCGCGCGCCTCCACGAGCCGGCCGGCCGCGTCGTACGCGTAGTGGGTCTCGTGCCCCTCCGCGGCCTTGGTGGTGAGCCGCCCCAGGTCGTCGTACGCGTAGTGGACCGTCTGTCCGAGCCCGTTGGTCCGTGCGGTGAGCCGGTCGGCCGCGTCGTGGTCGTAGGTGAGGACGCGCCCGTCGAAGTCGGTCTCGGAGACCAGCCGGCCGGCGGCGTCGTACGCGTACTGCCAGGTCAGCCCCTGGGGATTGGTGACCCGGGTCAGCCGCAGCTGCGCGTCGTGCTCGAAGGTGTGGCGGACGCCGTCGGGTCCGGTCCGCGCGGCCACCAGGTCGAAGTGGGTGTACTCGTACGACGTCACACCCCCCGCGGCGTCGGTGTGCGCGAGCAGGTTCCCCTCGCCGTCGTACGTCCACGTCCGCTCGGCCCCGTCGGGGTCCACGCACCGGCTGAGCCTGCCCTCGACCGTCCAGAAGAGGCGGGTGACGCGGCCGAGCGGGTCGGTCAGGGCGGTGACCCGCCCGAAGGCGTCGCGCTCGTACCGGGTGGTGCCGCCGAGCGCGTCGGTGATCTCCACCGGGAGGCCGGCGGCGTCGCAGCGCAGCCGGGTGGTGTTGCCCTCCGCGTCGGTGACCGCCGCGGGGTGGCCCCGGTCGTCGTAGGCGAAGCGGGTGGTCGCGCCCGTCGGGTCGGTGACCGAGGTACGGCGGCCGGCCTCGTCGTACGTCTGCCGCCACACCGCGCCGTCGGGCCCGGTGAGCTCCGTGGGCAGCCCGAGGTCGTTGTAGGCGGCCGACTGCTCACGGCCGTCGGGGCGGAGCACGGCGAGGAGGTTTCCGTCCTCGTCGTACCGGAAGCGGTACGTGCGGCCCAGCGCGTCCGTGCTGGACAGGACCCGGTCGTACCGGTCGTACTCGGTGCGGATCGTGTGGCCGAGGGGGTCGACGGTGGCGACCACCTGGCACGCGTCGTTGACGACGTACCGGGACACCTGGCCCTCGGCCGTGGTGACGGTGGTGGTCCGCAGCCCGGTGGCCTCGTCGGGCGCGCCGTAGTCGATGCGCAGCGCCAGATGGCCGTCGGTGCCGCCCTCGGCGATGACCCGGTCGCGGTTGTCGTAGACGTAGTCGTAGCGGCGGTCGTTGGTGTCGGTCCAGGCGATGACGCGGTGCTCGTCGTCGTACTCGAACCGCAGGGGCCGCCCGGAGGACTTGGTGACCTCCGTGAGGTCGCCGTCGGTGTAACCGTAGCGGACGAGTTCCTGGTCGGAGCCGTCCGGTGCGGCGCCGACGAGGTGGAGCGCGGTGATCCGGCCGCCGTCCGTGGTGATTCTCAGGCGGCGGCCGGCGCTGTGTGCGATGCCGGTCGGCGCCCCGTCGGCGTCGTACTCGAAGGTGACCCAGTGACCGTCGCGGTCCGCCATCTGCTCGAGCGGGGCCTCGCCGTCGCCCCCGCCGGCGGGGCCGGTGAAGTGCCGGACGTGGCCCGTGGCGGGGTCGGTGAGCGTGTACGAGCCGTCGGCCGTGCGCTCCAGGGGCCAGCGGGGGCCGCGCTCGGGAAGGGTCGGCAGGTCCACCGCCGGATGCGGGTAGGCGAGGAGCCGGCCGTCCGCACCGATGTGGACGACGCCCCGGGCGTCGATCTCCAGACGTTCGTCGACCGTGCTCGACCAGGAGGGGCCGAACCAGCGGCCCGCGCGATAGCCGGACTCGACGCGCCGCGTGAACGCCAGGGGGAGCGCGCCGGGCAGCGACACATCGGTCTGCGGCAGGAACATCTTGCCGGTCGCGAGGTCCACGGGGTCCGTGCCGCCGACGCACTTCTTGCCGTCGTGCGTGTGGTTCTGCTGCGAGCCGTTCTCGTCGAGCTGCTCGCGGCCGGGGCCCTGCTGCCGGCCGGACGCGGGGTCGGGGCCGTGAGGGCCGCCGGCCCCGGGCTCGTGCGGTTGCCGGATGCCGTCCGGCAGGCCGGTGCCGTGGGGCAGGGCGGTCCCCGGCCCGTGGGCGTGCTCGGGGAGGCGCCGGGCGATGCCCGCCACCTTGCGCGTGCTGCCGGCGCCCTTGCTGCCGATGAGGTCCGGCAGGAGTTTGCCGGTCGCCTCGTAGGGGTCCTTGGTGAACTCCTCGGCCATGTTCTTCACCACCGGCCACGGGTTGTTGGCCGTGGTGACCAGGCCGCTCGCCAGGGCGCTGAGGCGCGTCGCGTACTCGGCCGGGTGCGCCAGGTTGTACGGGTCCCAGGCGCTCACGCTGCGGACGAAGCCGATGAGACCGCCCACGCCCTTGATCACGCCGGTGCGGAGGTGCTCCCGGGCGACCTTGGCGTTCTCGTACCCGTTCTCGACCTGATCCGCGAAGGACGGCTTGGCGGGGGCGGCGTCCCGCGCGGCCCGCACCGCCGTACGGGCCGTCTCGGCCGCCGTGTTCCGTTGCGCGCGTGCCTCTTTGAGCTTGGCCCGCGCCGCCTCGCGCCCGGATTCGCCGGGGTCGGCGAAGTCTCCCGGGCGCGTGGGCTTCGGCCCCGGGTCGCCGCCCGCGTCCAGGGCGGCGTTGTACTTCTTCGCGGCCGCGTTGTACGAGGCCACCGCCGCGTTGTGGGCGTCGCGCGCCGCGTCGGTGGCGGCCTCCGCCTTCCGGTAGGTGTCGATGGCCTCCCGGGCCCGGCGCTGGGCCCACTCCACGGTGTCGGCGAAGGCGTCGAGCGCGTCCGCGGCCTTGCCGCAGGCCTGCGCGGCCTCGAACCACTTCTTCGGCTCGATCGACACCTTCTCGCGGAACGCGTCGGCGGCCTCGCCCTTCCAGTGGGCCGAGTCCATGCCCTTGAGGCCGTTGCCGACCTTGTCGAAGGAACTGTGGAAGTCGCGGAGGTGGGACACCGTCGACCGCAGCTTGGAGACGCTGCCGTGGATCAGCTTCCTGGGGTCGTCGCTCTGCCCGAGTTCGAGCTCACCGGCGTCCGCCCCCAGGGCGTTGGCCGCCGATCCGGCCAGCCGGCGGACGATGCCGGCGCCGGTGTCGTGACCGAGGCGGTCCAGGCCATCGGCGATCTTCTTGCCGCCGAGATCGACGAGCTTGCCGGCCCGCTCGACATTTTTCTCGGCGTAGTCCTCGATGGCGTCGGGTATGAAGTCGCCGAAGTTCATCGGCCCTCACCCTCCGCCGACGGCTCGTTCCGCCGGCCCGTGCCCTGCTCCGGAGGAGGGGCCGGGATCGCGTCCCGCACCCGCTGACGGACGGCCTCCCCGTCGGCCCCGGCCAGGTCCGCCCCGATGCCCAAGACGCGTCCGCCGTTCCCCTCGGAGACCACCGTGCGCGCGGTGTCCTTCCACTGCTGGGCGATGTCCGCGCGCGCCTTGTCGATCGATTCCGTGCTGCGGTCCCACGCATACATGTCGAAGTCGAGCAGCTCGCCGTACTTCTTGTCCTTGACCTCTTCCTCGGTCAGGTGGGGGTTCCCAATGGCCGAGTTGACCGCGTACTTGTAGGCGTTGGCCTGGTACCGGTCCTCCTCCCAGATGCCGCCCGCGGCGATCCCCGCCCGGGACGCGAGCTGGCTCGCGGTCACCACCAGCGCCCGTACGCCCCACTCCCAGCGCTCGCAGAAGGACTCGAAGTCCGCCGCGAGGCCGCCGTGGCCGGCCTCCATGCCCGTCAGCCGCAGTTCCTCGAAGCCGACGCCCCGGCCGGAGTCGATGCCGCCACCGACCTCCCTGAGCTCCCCGATCGCGCCTCTGAGGCCCTCGGTGATCAGCTTCACCGAGTCCGCGCCGATTCCGAGGTTCGCCGTGCCGTCGCCGCTCACCGGGCGCCCTCCGTCGGAGCCGTGGCGACCGCCTGCGCGGTGGTGCCCGCGCCCATCGCGGGGGTGTGCGCGTCGACGCCCGCGTCCACCGCGACCGCGTCCGGAACGATTCCTCGAACGGGCGGGAACAGCATCGAGCCGTCCTCGTCGGCCACGTCGACCGCCACCCCGACGGGACCCTCCAGCTCCGGGATCACCTGGTCCAGCAGGCGGGCGCCCAGCACCACGCGGTACTCCCAGGGCCGGTCGGTCTCCGTGCCCCTGGCGAGCAGGAAGCGCGCGAGGGGCTCCTCGCCCGTGAAGGCGTACAGCCAGCGCACGCCCCCCAGCGACCCCGACATCGCCCCGCCGTCGGCGATCGGCAGCAGCAACGGCGTGCGCCGGAACTCCCCCACCATCGCCGCCGGTACGCCGTTCCCCGATCGCACCGCGGCGATCTCCTCGATCAAGCCCACGCCGGCTTCCCCACCCCTACGCGCTCCCCACGGCCGTCCGGTCACCGACGGCACGTCAACCTCGGGCACAGTACGACACACCGCGACGCTGCCGTTACGGGGGGTTCCGCGGGTGCGGGCAGAGGTGGGGCCGTTCGCCGTCGCCGGCGGCTCAGCCGAAGAAGATGGACGAGATGTCGTTGTCGAAGCCGATCGTGGCGAGGTCCGGCACGTCGCCGGTCACGACCTTCGACTTGCCCTCGCAGTTCGGCTTCGACCAGATCTTCAGGCTGCCGCTCGCCGAGAGGGAGGACGCGACGTCGTCCCGGGCCACGTTCTGGCAGCCCGGGCCGGCCAGGCCCTGCGCGCCGTTGTCGGCGAAGTTCTTGTCGTCGAAGAGCACCGCGCTGGATGCCGGTTCGGCAGTGCCCTGCTCGCTGCCCTGGCCGTTGCCCTGCCCATCACCCTGCTCGTCGCCGCCCCCGCTCGCGCCCGCCTTCGTGCCGTCCGGGCGGACGCCGAACCATGTGCCGCCCACCCCTTGGCCCTTGGTGTCGCCGGGCGCCGTGTCCTTGCTGAAGCGGTAGACGGGCCAGCCCCCGATCGTGACCTGGTGGGTCCCGTCCGACCGCTTGATCACGCCGATCGAGGACCGCTCCACCCCCTCCACGAAGATCTTTCCGCCCGGGGCGATGAGCACCGGCGGCCACGTCGTCGCGCACTCCCCCGAGCAGTTCGACACCGACGGCCGCGCCGTGTCCTTGTCGAACCGGTAGAGCGTGAAGCCGGCCCCGTTGACGACCACCGGGTCGAGGTCGCCGGCCCGGCCCGCGCTCAGCTGCACCCAGCGGCGGGCCACCGGCGTGCTCGCCGGGGCGCCGGGCGCCGACGCCCAGTCACCCGTGTTCGGCTCGGCCCCGTTCCGCTTCGCCGATCCGTTCAGGAACGACAGGTTCCCCACCCCGGACCCGCCCGCGCCGGGCGCGCCGCCCTCCGC
>NZ_JBPQTV010000352.1:0-6414 GCF_051386515.1 Streptomyces sp. URMC 123
GCGGGCCCCGTACGACCCGCCGGCCCGGCAGCCGTACGGGGGCGTGCGCCACCGCCACGGCCGCCACCGCCGTCGCCGTGGACAATGGCGCTCATGATCACACCGAGCGAAGCGCTGTTGCCCGCCACCGACCGCGCCCTGCTGCACCGGATCGCCGTCGCCCAGGCGGAGGGCCGCACGCCCTCCCTGGCGGCGGCGGTCGTGCGCGACGGCCGGACGGTGTGGACCGGTTTCCGGGGCGCGGTCGGCGACGCCGAGCCGACCGCCGACACCCAGTACCGCATCGGCTCGCTGACCAAGTCCCTGATCGCCGTGCTGGTGATGCGGCTGCGCGACGAGGGGCTGCTGGACCTCGCCGACCCCCTCTCCGCCCACCTCCCCGGCACGGGCGTCGGCGAACTGACCGTCGCGCAACTGCTCTCGCACACCGCCGGCCTCGCCGCCGAGCCGCCCGGCCCCTGGTGGGAGCGGACCCCCGGGGCGCTCCGCCCCGAGCTGGGCGACATCGTCGGCGGCGCGCCCCTGCGCCACCCCGCGGGCCGGCTGCACCACTACTCCAACGTCGGCTACGCCCTCCTCGGCGCGCTCGTCGCCCGGCTGCGCGACATGCCCTGGGACGAGGCGCTGCGCCGCGAGGTGCTGGACCCGCTGGGCATGTCCCGGACCTCGGTGCTGCCGAGCGAGCCGTACGCGCGCGGCTGGGCGGTGCACCCCTGGGCGGACGTGCTGCTGCCCGAGCCCGCCGAGGAGACCGGGCTGATGGCCCCGGCCGGGCAACTGTGGTCCACCGTCGGAGACCTGTGCCGGTACGCGGCGTTCCTGGCCGACGGGGACGCCCGGGTGCTCGGCGCGGACTCGCTGGCCGCCATGCGGGACCCGGCCGCCCCGCCCGGGCGCGACAGCTGGGACGGCGGCTACGGCCTCGGCCTGCAGCTCATGCGCGCCCAGGGGCGTGTCCTGGCCGGCCACACGGGCTCGATGCCCGGGTTCCTCGCCACGCTCTGGGTGAGCGTCGCGGACGGGGTCGGCGCGGTCGTCCTCACCAACGCGACCTCCGGGCCGGCGGTCGCCGCGACCGCCGCCGACCTCGTGGGCATCGTCGCCGACCGCGAGCCGCGGCTGCCCGGCGCGTGGCGGCCCCTGCCGGAGGTCGATCCGGAGCTGCTGGAGCTCACCGGCGTCTGGTACTGGGGCGCCGCGCCCTTCGCGCTGCGGCTGGCGGCCGGCGGCTCGCTGGAGCTGAGCCCCCTGGGCGTGCCGGGCCGCGCCTCCCGCTTCCGCCCCGCCCCCGACGGCGCCGGCTGGATCGGCCTGGACGGCTACTACGAGGGGGAGCGGCTGCGGGTGGTGCGCGCGGGCGAGGCCGCCACGGAGGGCGGGGCCGACCGCCCGGGGGCGGTCAGCCACCTCGACCTGGGCACGTTCGTCTTCACCCGCGAGCCGTACGAGGCGGGGGCGCCGGTGCCGGGCGGGGTCGACCCGCAGGGGTGGCGCGCGGGCGAGTCCTGAACGCGCTGTCGGGTGCGCGCTGCGCGACCGTACGGGGGGTGAGCGCGTACGGGGGTGAGCGCGGCGGTCAGCCGAGTGCCGGCATCAGGGGGGCGAAGCGGCGCTCCGGATCGCCGGGGAGGTCCGGCGCGCCGTGCACCATCACGGTGTGCGAGGCCACGGGGGCGAGGGCGCTCGCCACGAGCCAGGCGGTGAGGCCGGAGTGGCGGGCGTCCACCTCTATGCGCACGTCTCCGTGGGTTTCGCTCTGCCGCGCCGTGTCGGTCAGCAGATCGTGGACGAGCCGCTGGGCGAGGGCGGGGGAGTCGGCGACCACCGGCCCCACGACCGTGGTGGCCCCCTGCCGCCAGGCGGCGGCGTAGCCGGCGAGGCCCCGGGGGCCCTCGACGACCCGGACCTGTTCGACGAACGCGGGCAGCCGGGTCAGCAGGTGGGTGCGGTCCGAGCCCATGGCGTCCGCGTCCAGCCGCACGACGGCCGCGAGGTCGGCGGCGGTCGCGCGCCTCGACGCCGGCGCGGCGGAGGGCCTCTTCGGGTCCGCGCCGGGCCGGAAGCGGCCCTGCAGGGTGGCCGACGCGCCGATGGCGCGGAAGCCGCACCGCTCGAACAGCGGCCGCTCGGCGGGGGTGGCGTAGCGGAGGACGGCCGCGCTGCCCGCCTGTTCCAGGGCGTGGCCGATCAGCCGCCGGCCGAGGCCGCGCCGGGCATGTCGCTCGGCGACCAGTACGGCGCCGAGGGAGGCGAGTTCGGGGCCGTACGGGGTGAGGACGTACGCGCCTATCAGGCCGCCGCCACCGTCGGCGTCCGGTCCGTCGGTGCCGTGGCAGAGGCCCGCCGTGAGCAGCAACTGCCACGCGCGCTCCGCGCGGGGCCGGCCGCGGTCGGCGGCCAGGTCGAGACAGTGGGCGAGGTCGGCACGGGTCAGCGGGCGAATCGGCACGGTGGTCAGCGGCGTCATGGTGCAAGGCTCGCCGATACGTGGGCGTGTCGTCGAGCGAATCACGCCTCGGGTGAGGCGATGTTCGCCCCGTGTTGACGCGGGGTGCGCTTTCCGCTTGTTCCGCGCGACGTTCCCGGGGCCTTCGGCACATAGCCCCTTTCACTCCGCCTCGAGGGGGCGGGGTGTTTGCCCCGGCTTTGGGCACGAAGCCCCCTTGTTTCCGCCCCGAGGGGGCGGAGCGGATGCCCCGGTCTTCGGCACGAGACCCCCCTGCTCCCGCCCCGAAGGGGCGGGAAGGTTGCCCCGGCCTTCGGCCGGGGGGATGGGTGGTGTGCGGTGCGCACGCCGTGCGGGTGGGTCGGTGCCGCACCGGGGTATCTCCTCGGCGGCGCACGTGCACCGTTGTTCTACGGCTCCCCCGCCGTCTCGTGCGCCGCGCTGCGGGGACACCCCGCCACGTCCCCTCCGGCCCGTCCCGCGCCCGCGGGTGGGAGGAAGGTGAGCGGTCAGTCCCGCGTGGCCCCCGCTGGCCACACCACGCGTACGGGGACGCCCACGCGGCGGGCGTACGCGACGACGTCGGCGGTGCCGCCGAGGCCCCGTGCGGGGCCGCCGTCCCATACGGCGAGGAGCTCGTCGACCAGACCGACCAGGAGCTCGCCGCTCACCATGTGCGCGTGCTCCGTGGACGTCTCCAGCCCGGTGTGGTGGACGTCGGACGCCCTGCGGAGAAGGTCGTCATAGGTCTCGTGATGCCAGTCGGGGAGGCCGTCGCGGTACTCCCGTGCCGGGACGACGGCCTCGATCCGGCCCCCGTGATCGAGCACGGCCCGCGCGAACCAGGCGTCGGGGCCGTCGGCGAGACAGCTCACCCCGATGAGCGCGTCGCGTTCGTACGCGCCCACGATCTCGGCCAGCTCCTGCCGCAGCGGCTGTTCCAGCGCGTCGGACAGCCCCCGGTGGCCCGTGATGCCGACTCTCAAGCGTCCTCCCTCGGTCATAGGTAGGCGTCGTTCAATCGGCTGTCGAATTCGCGGACGACGGTCGGCGGTGTCGAGGACGAATAGGTCCGGCGGAAGACGCGGGCACGTTCGACCACTCGCCCCGAGCGCAGGCGCAAGCCCGTGTCGAGTGCCTGGGCGGCCAGGACGAAGGCGGCGTCCAATTGCCCGGAGGCCATATGTCCACTCGCGACGTCGAGAGCCAGCAGGGCTCGCTGTTTCTCGTGATGGGAGGAGAGAGCGGACGATGCGTCGGCCAAGGAGGAATGCACCCAACGAGGGCGTCCAAGTCGGGCGCCGCACGCCACACGGGCCGCGGCCACCTTGCGCTCGTCGAAGGTGAAGACCCAGGGCCATGGCGGTGCGTTCGACGCCGGCATGCGAGCCACCTCCGCGGCGCTCGCCGTCAGTGCGCGGTCCGCGGCCCGCTCGTCCCCCGCCGACGCGAGGGCGACGGCTTCGAGGCTCGACAGCCACGCGGCGGCGATCGCCGGCCTGTCGGCCCCCAACTGCCGCCGGGCGGAGCGGATCAGCGAGATGCCTTGAGGGACGTTCCCATGCTCGACCTCGAACTGCGCCAAGCTGCCTTGCTGGTACGCGATCAATAACGGATCGCAGGCACGTCGGGCAGCCTTGATGGCAGCGCCGTACCAGGTGCGCGCCGAGCCCTGGTCGGCCAGGTCCCAGCTCAGCCAGCCGACAAAGCTGGCCACTTCGCTGCCGACCGCGGCCAGTCGCGTACGCGCCTTCTGGTCCGTCAGTTGCGAGGCGACCGTCTGCACGAGCCGCATATGGCCCTGGACCGTCTCCGAAAGCTGTCGCGCCGGTGCCGTGGCGTCCATACGGCGGAACGCTGTCGTCGCGATGCGCAGTACGGCCGCCTGCCCCCCTTCCCAGTCGTCGCGCCGCGGTGGCCCGGCACCGAGGACGGGTGTCGCAGCCACGGCCGCCACACTGCTTACGAATTCACGCCTTCTCACGTCATCGCTTCCATCCCCGCGCTTGCTCGGGTCCGCACCGGCATCGGCAAGGCCGACCAGACGAGGGGGGATGCCGAGATGGTGAGCTGCCCGAGCGAGGGCGGTCATGTTGTACGGACCCGCTCCCCGCTGTTCGAGGCGGGATACCGCGGACTGGGACAGGCCGCAGAGGGTGCCGAGTCCGGCTTGGGTCACTCCGGCCGCCTCACGCGTCAGCCGGATCACGCGCCCGTAGTCACCCTGCGCCGATGCTGCTCGGACCGCGCTGTCGGACCAGTTCATCGGTGCCTGTCCCTCTCACGGTAGGTAAGTGAGAACGGATATGCGAGCACGCGTACCCGCTGGCTGCATACCCATATGCGCGCATCGCATGAATGCTGGCGCGCCCCTCGCGAGGGCGGTTCTCTCGTCTCACGCATCGGGACGAGGCGGCCGCGTGAAGGCACGCCATCAGTGAGGAGGCCGGACGCATGACCTACCGGAGGGGAGTCGTCGTCGTGGACACACGGACCGGCGCGGTCGGGGTCGTCGTCAAGGAGCACGGCGACAGCGTGCTCCTCAAGCCGCACCGCAGCGCGCACCCGCACTGGTGGGCGCCACCTGCCGCGTTGCGGCTGGCCCGGGGATACGAGCGGGACGCGTCCGGCGTGCGGAGGCGTGGAGCGTGAGATGCCGTTCGGGAGTTGCCCGTGCCCGGGCCGGGTGGCCACCGCGGGCGAAGGCCCGTGTCGCGTGGCGGTTACGCTCGCCGCATGGCGACCCTCCACCTGTTCGACCTCGACGGCACCTTGCTGTACGGCTCCGCCGCCCCCGTGGAGATATCCCGGCGGCTCGGGCCCGACGTGGAGGACGGGGTGCGGGAGTTGGAGCGCGCGTTCGCCGCGGGCGAGCTCGATCCGCCCGGGTTCGCGCTGCGCGTGCGCGCGCTCTGGGCGGACCTCACCGAGGAGCACGTGGCGGCCGCCTTCGAGGGCGCGCCGTGGCTCGCGGGCATCCGGGACGTGTGGCGGGAGATCCGCGCGGCCGGTGACCGCTGCGCGGTGATCTCGCTCTCGCCGGGCTTCTTCGTGGAGCGGCTGCTGGACTGGGGCGCGGACGCCACCTACGGCTCGCGGTTCCCCGCGGTGCCGTTCCGGGAGCCGGTGGACCCGACGGGCATCCTCTCCGCTGCCGCCAAGGTGCGCATCGCGGACGAGCTGTGCGCCCGCTTCGGGGTGAGCCGCGCCGACTGCGTGGCCTACGGGGACTCCCTCTCGGACGCCGCGCTGTTCGCCGCGCTGCCCGTGTCCGTCGCGATGAACGCCGACCACCACGTGGCGGAGCTCGCCTCCCACGCGTACACCGGCCGCGATCTGCGCGAGGCGTACGAACTGGTCCGCGCGGCGGTCTGAGCCGTCCCGCCGCCCGCGCGGAGCGCGCGCGGGGGTCTTGTGGATCGATCGTCCGCGAGTAGGGTCGGTTCCCCGTCGGGTGCCGGTGCCGGATGTCGGATCTTCCGTGTCCCGCGCGGACACCGTATGGCGCCTGCCCGCCGGGCGTCACGGGAAAGACATGCCAGCCTAACGGCGAACGGCCGTCCGGCGCCCGGAGTTTCGGCTATGCGCCCGGCGTCGTGACGCCGAATGGCATGCTGCGGGCATTCCGCACCGGAACGGGGGGAGGGGCGGACGCGTACGCGGGCCGCTCCCGTGCACCACGGAACTGCGCATACCTGATCGAGACACGTTCGCAAGACGTTCGAGGCGAGGCAGACCATGGACGCTCCCACCACGACGCCGGCCGACAACGGCGGCCCCGGCGGTAACAGTGGGGAATGGGGCTGGTTCACTCCGGGTCCGGGCAGGGAACCGGACATTCAGCACAGCGGTGCCGGACGCGCCGGGGAGCCCGACCGAATACCGGGCCCCGCCGGCGACGCCCACCGGCCAGCCCCGCACCCCCATCCGCACCCGCACCCGCACGCGCGGTTGACCGTTCCGCCACC